>NZCS01000016.1 GCA_002688325.1 archaeon | reverse complement strand
TTCTTTCTGCTTCATCATACATTTGAGCTTCATCAACTTTATCTGCTAATCTTCTTCTTTCTGCTTCATCATACATTTGAGCTTCATCAGCTAATCTTGCACCATTATCTAACATTTTTATTTCTCCTTAATTTTATTACTTTTGGTAAAGAATTAATAATATATAAAGGTTTCTGTTATGTTATTACTTATTAGTTACCATTTAGGTTTTTCTTGAACTAAGTTTTTTTCTATGTTAGCAATTCTATAATGTAAATTTTCTAATCTTGAATTTATTAGATCTAATTTACTTAGAATTAACTCTGTATCGTTTTGTGGTTCTAATGGTTCTTGAGTTAAAGGCATCTCTATTGGTTTTTGTGGTATTGGTTCTGATTGTTCTAAAGGTTCTAGTTTTGGTAATTTTTTCTTCTTTTTAAATAAATTAAATGGAAACATTTTATATCACCTCTAATATTTTTTCTGCGAATTCTTCTGCAACTTGCATTCCTTCAGCAGTTATAATTTTTCCATCAGCTTCTATTGATTCTCCTGAATATTTTGCGTTTTCTGATTTTAACATTTCAATGTTATCATGATCTCCAAATACTGTGCATTTTATTCCTTTTAGTAATCCTGCTTTTGCTAATATCTTAGGAGCAGCACATATTGCAGCTACAACTTTGTCTTTTTCTGCGAATTTCTTAGCTAATTCTAAGAATTCTTCATTTTCATATAATTTGAAGTCATCTATACCTGGACCACCAACAAATACAATAGCTTTGTAATCTTTAACTTTTACATCTTTTATTAGTAAATCTGGAGTAATTGTGTTATTTAACATACCTTTTAGCTCTTTTTTCACAGAACTAGCTATTTCAACTTTGTATTTGTTCTTTTCGAAAACTTTTTTAGGTTCTAGTAATTCTTCATCTCTGAATTTTCCTGGAGCTATAATCATTAAGATTTTCATTTTATACCGAAACCTTTATATTTTTGCGATATATAAAGTTTACTAAAGAGGTGAATTTGTTGACAAAAGAAGATAATAATTTGTACAATGGAAAATATATAGGTAAGGGTTCTGCTAAAGAAGCAAGGTTTTCTTTTGTTATAGATGAATTAGGGGCTGGTGTTGAAAGATTCTATTTTTGGTTATTAGATCATGCTGGTAAAATTCCTCCATATGGTTTTGGTTTTAAGAAAGATAAAGATCATATAATTAAAATAAAAGATATTTATGCTTCTTCTGAAACATCTTCTTATTGGGGTGTTGTAGAGCAGAGGAAAGGATTGCAACAAGATCAAATTTCTAAGTATATGGCTACAATTGGAAAAATGATTAGAGATTTATTTCAAATTTTGAGAGAATTAAGAATTACAGATGAAAGATTAGATTATTATGATGATAGTAATAAAGGTGATGAGAGTGCCGATATTGCATTAAAAGGAATATGGATTGATATGGTTGAAGGTGGAGCTAAAAATCCAACTTCTGTTTTAGGATTAAGTAGTCAAGTTGGTTTTGTAACATTACCTGATTTTTTCTTTAAGTTAAAACCAGAGAGTTCTGATGAGGTTAATAGTGTGGTAGATAAATTAAAGGAAATGGGAATAAATGCTAAAGTTAGAGAAGTTTTGAAAAGAAAATTAAAACAATTTATGATTTGGAAAGAAAGAACAGAACAAGAATTGAGAACAAGTAAGAATTTTAAGTTGAAATTTTTAAGACAACATTTTAATGTAATACAAATGTATCTAGGTTGGTTAAGACCTTATTTAAAAAATGCACAAAGATTACAGATGAAACCAAATGAAGAAAATCCTGCTATTATCTCTGCTTTTGAAACTTCTGAAATTGAAATTGAATTATTGTTAAAGAGACACGAATATGAAACACATTCTGATATAAGGCCTACTGATGCTAGAGATGTTGAATATAAAAAATATTTTCCTGTTGTGTTAGTTAAATTTAGATATATAGCAATACCTCAGATGGCTTATCAACAAGAATATCAGAGAGGAGCAATACATGCTGGAAGATCGGAAGTTGTTACTGAAGGTTATGTTTGTGAACAAAAAGATATAGATGAGTATAGAAAATTACAAGAGATGGATGATATAGAATTATTAAGTAGTGTTGATGATGCTATTGGATCTTTAGGTGAAGAGTTAACTGAATATTTGGAACAAGCTGGAGAAGTAAAAAAAGGAGAAGAGAAAAAAGAAGAAGAAAAAGGATTTTTAGGAGATTTTAGTAAAAGTTTTAAAAAATATTTTGTTGCTGAGAAAAAAGAAAAACAAAGCGGAGTTTTAGAACCTTTTGTTGGAGTTTTTCATGGTTTTGGAGAGTTATTTGGATCAATAATTAAAATTCCTGGTAAAAAAGATGATTCTGGTAAAAAAGTTGGTTTTATTGGAAAGTGGAGTGAAGATAGTGAGAAAAGTCAAGCTTCAGGAGATGCTAGTTTCCATGCTAAATTAGTTTGGAATGTTATGAAAAAAGCATTTGGAATGTTAACACCATGAAAAAGAAATGGTTAGAATTAAAAAAAACTTTAGAAAAATATCATCCATATACAAGAATAAATTATTTGAAACAGTTATTATCAAAAATAAAAGATGAAGAAGTAAAAAAAGATATAGAAAAAGAAATTGAAAAAGCTATTGAAGAAACTGAGGGACAGAAATTATGGAAGAAACATGGTTTACCTTTTACTAGAAAAGATGAGATAGATGAAAAGGATAGAATAATACAAGAACAAGAAGAATTAGAAGAGATTGTTGAAGGTGAAGTTAAGGAAGTTGCAGGTGTTAGTTATAGTAATGTAAGAGATATGTATGAAGATTTGGGAAAATTAAAAGAAAGAAGTTATGAAGGAACATTAACTGGAAGGGAAAGAGAAAGATTGAAAGAAATAAGAGAGGATTTAAATGAATATGGAAATGTTGTTAGTTATGGAGAAGTTAAAAAAGAAAGTAGGGAAACATTTAATAGGAGTGAAGATTTATTAGATCAAATAGAAAAATATCAAACAAATTAAAATGCAATTTCATAATGATTATTGGAACTCAATGGATAGAAAAGCAGCTGATAATATGAATGTTAGTCCTTCTTATGTTGGTATTTCTGCTCCACCTATGGAAGATCAAGTTCAAGCTTTGAAAGGTAAAATTTGGACTGGTGTTAGTAATGTAGAGTTAGGTTTTATGGGTCAAAAAAAAGGAAGTATGGGTCAAAAATCTACAACTCCTGGTATGTATGGGAAAGAGGAGAGAGAAGCAATAAGACATATGGCTAAGATTAATGAGATTAATTTAACAACACATGCTAGTCCTAATGTTCAAGGTTTTGCTGGTTTAACTCAAGAAGGGTTTAAGGAAGAAGCTGCTGAAGATTCTGTAATAGAAGTTAAAAGAGCTATAGATTTTGCTGCTGATACTGCTGGAGGTGGTGCAGTTGTTGTACATGCAGGTGAATTTCCAACTAATTTTGGTGGTTATGAAAAATTTGAGAAATATCCTGATGAAGATAAAAAAGCTCCTGTTTATTTAGCTGATGAAAGAACAGGGCAGATGATGGCTATCAAATCTGATACACAAATTCCAGTTCCTAAAGGTGGTTATGATAATCCAGAAAGGAATGAAGATGGGACAATAGTATGGGAAGAGAAAACTTTTGATAAATTTAAAGAAGAAGCTTTGGAGAAAGGAGAAGATCCTGGAAGATATTTTTATGATTCATTTATGAGGAAGGAATTAGATAGTCATGAAGGAGAAGAGAAAAGATTTGCTGGTAATGCATTAGAAGCAGAAGAACAATATGAAAATGTGAGGAGAGTTGCTGAATCTGTTAAAGAACAAGCTAAAATAAATCCTGAACAAGCAAAATATTCTGCTATAAAATATGCTGAACAATTTGGAACTGCTCCTAAACCAGGTTCTAATGAATATGGGGATTTTTTAGAAGAACCTATTAAATATTTAGATAAAAGTGTTGGAAGAGTTAAAGATCAAGTTGATTATTATCAAGAATTATCTAGATCTTATGGCGCTAGAGCTTTTGAAACACAGAAAAAAATTGAGCATATAAAACCAATTGAAGAAGTTGGATTGCAAAGATCTGCTGAGAATATAGCAAGATTAGGAATATATGCTTATGATAAAGAGAAAAAAATGGATTTGCCTAAACCATTATATGTTGCTCCTGAAAATGTTTTTCCTGAAGGAGGATATAGTGCTCATCCTAGTGAATTGAGAAATTTAATTGTTAAAAGTAGAGATAGAATGACTGATAAGTTAGTTAAAGATAGAAATATGAGTGAAGGCGAAGCTAAAAATATAGCTGGAGATCATATTAAAGCAACATTTGATATTGGACACGCAAATACTTGGAGAAAATATTTTGATGGTGATGAAAAACAATTTAATAAATGGTTGATGGAAGAAGTTGATGGTTTAGTTAAGGATGGAATAATTGGTCATGTGCATATTTCTGATAATTTTGGTTATTATGATGAGCATGTAACTCCTGGAGAAGGTAATGCTCCTATTCAAGAATTTATGGAAAAGTTAAAAGAGAGTGGACATGATGAACCTGTTATTGTAGAACCTGCTCACCAAGATTATAGAGCATGGACTGGTTTTATGAGAAATATGGGAAGTCCTGTTTATAGAGTTGAAGGAGGAAGTTGGACTGATATTGAAGGAGGTTATTTTGGTCAAACAAGAGCACCTTCTTATGTTGTAGGATCATATGCTCCTGATTATGGAGCTCAAGAAGATCAAAGAGATTGGATATTGTGGAGTAGAATTCCACTAGAATGAGGTGAAAAATGAAATTTGAAACAAAAAAGAGGTATAGAGAAGTTAAATATTTTAGAGATGATATGGAATTAGGAAGGAAATTAGCTGATAAAATTTATAAGGAAATGAAAGGTTTTGTTCAAGCTTTAGTTTTATTTGGTTCTGCTGCTAAAGGAAGAGGAAAAGACAATAGTGATGTAGATATTTTAATTATTATAGATGATGTTCATATTAAATTAACAAGAGATGTAGTTGAAACTTATAGAATTGTTTTAGCTAAGATAATTGGAGATTTAGATAAAGATAAATTACATGTTCAGTCAATGAAGTTGAGTAGTTTTTGGGAATATGTAAGGGCTGGAGATCCAATTGCTATTAATATTTTAAGAGATGGAATTGCTTTGATTGATACTGGATTTTTTGATCCTTTACAAGCTTTATTAGATGAAGGAAGAATAAGGCCTAGTAGGGAAGCAATGCAAACTTATTTTACAATGTCATTTGCTAGTTTAAGTAGAGCTAGACAACATTTGTTAACAGCTAGTGTTGATTGTTATTGGGCTGCTATTGATGCTGCTCATTCTGCTTTAATGTCTTTAGGATTAGTTCCTGTTAGTCCTGAGAAAGTTGCAGATGTTTTAGAAGAAAAAATGGTTAAAACTGGAATAATTGAAAAGAAATATGCTTTGATTATGAAAGAGTTGTATACTTTAAGTAAAAAAGTAACTAAAAGAGAAATTAAAGATATAAAAGGTAAGGATTATGATAGGTATAGAAAATTGAGTGAAGATTTTGTAAAAAGAATGCAAATATATATTGAAAAAAGAAAATAATTTAAAAAAAGAAAAAAGTTTAGTCTTCGCTAGGTTCTTCTTTAGGTTTTTTGCTTAGTGCTCCAGATTTTATAGTTTCAAAATAAGAACTAATCAAAGCTTCTCCATATCCTGTAGCAGCATCTAATTTTGCTAATGGATTGATGTCTTCTTTTACTTGAGATATACCTAATGAATAAGCTACTGCTTGTCTAACTGCTTGTATAATTTGTCCTTGCATTCTGTTTCTTTCTGATGGATCTATTTCTAATGTAGATCTATAAACAAATCCTTCTAAATTTGCTTGTTCTCGTTCACCAAACATACCTAATTCCCCAAATTTACTTAAATCTGTTAAGTCTAAATTGGCAAAAAGTTCTGCTGGATTTATTTTTTCTTCTGACATTTTAATTTCTCCTTAATTTTATTAGTTTTAGTAAAGAATTAATAGTATATAAAGGTTTCTATTATGTTGTTACTTTTTAGTTGTTAAATAATGGAAAAGCTTATAAAGTGAAAATCTTTAAATAAATGTATGAGTTCAGACGAATTAATTAGAGAACAATCAGAATTAGAGGATTTAGCTGGTTTATTATCCCAAGAAGTTAAAAATCCTGATGAAGATATTATTTCTAGATATACTAAAATAATTTATGATGCTGTTTCTTTTGTTAATGGAAAAAAAAGTGAGCAAAGATATTCTCAAACAAATGTTAATAAAGAAATGATGGAAAGAGGTATTTATACTCAAGCTGGTATTGATGATTTATTTAGACATAATATTGGAGAAGTAGTAGTTACAAGAGATTTACAAGATCATAGATTTAATTTTGCTTTGAAAGGAATACCTTTGCCAATAGAAGAGGAAGTTTTTATGGAATCACTACCTTGTAATATAGATATGTATGATGATGAATTTAGAGAATTTACAAGAGAACATCAAAATACTAATTTAACAAGAGCATTTGTAGTTGAACAAAAAGTAGTTGTAAATTCAAAAGGAGGAAAAGTTATTCAAAGTATACCTTCTTTTTTAATATCTTATTCTCATGGTTATGCTCCAATACCAACTAATAGAAATTTAGGTGTTGTTTGCACTTCTGATGAAGATGTAAGAAGATTACCTACTTTAATTAAATATCTTGCTGATCCAACATTAGATAAAAGAATAAAAAATGCTGAATCTTTTAGTGAAGCATTTCATGAATTACATGGAATCGCAGGATTGAAGTATGGAAGTTTGGAAGAAGCAGGAATTCCTTTATCTGAGTTGTATGATGTTGTAATGCTCTCTGGTATACCTGTTCATGAAATTTTTGGTCATCATTTTGAAGAACCAATAAAGCTTTTGGACTTTGGAGAATCTGGAACATTTAAATCTGGTCAAACTATACAAAATAAAGATATTATTTTATCAGATAATCCAAGACAGGAAATAGAAGATTTTAGAGTTCAAGGTTTTACCCATGTTGATGCTTATGGAAGAAGAAGAGAAGAAAGAGTTCATATAAAAGATGGAAAAGTTGTTGGATTTTTAGGAAGTGAGTATGCAGATCCAGAGAAATTTAAACAATTTTTAAACTTGGAGAGAAGTGAATTTGTTGGAAATGCTTCTCAACATAATGGAATTTTTTTCCCACAACCAAGAATGAGTTGTACTGTTTTTGATGGTCCATCTGAGGATGTTGATTTAGAAGGGAAACTATTATTAGTTCCAGTTGGAGGCCACACAGAACCAAGAGATAAAACATATATGGTAAGATCTTTTGAATCTTATGTTGTTAGGGATGGAGAGCCAAGAAGATTGATTCCTTTGCAAGTTACTGGAGGAATTAATCAAGCATTAGCCAATCTTGTTTTGTTAGATGATTTAAATTATCAATCTGGAAGTTGTGGCAAACCAGAACCACTTCCAGAATCAAGAGGACAAGCAGAAGTACCTGTTTCACAATTTGTTAATAGTCAGATGTGGGAAGGACAACAAGTTTATCCTTTACCAATTTCTGATTCACATTTGAGAGTTCTTTTAAAGTAAAATATATAAATGTAATAACTGTATACTGGATATAAGATGGAAATAACATATGATAAAGAAGCGGATGCTATGTATATAAAATTTAAAGTTGGTGATTTTGATAGAAATAAGATTATTGATAAAGATACTATTGTTAATTTAGATAAAAAAGGAAATTTATTAGGTATAGAATTTCTATCTGTGAGTAAGAGAATTCCTTTGGAATCATTATCTGAAGTTTCTTTTAAGAATTTAGCTAAAGCCAGTTAAAATAATAAGTTTTTTATAGTTTGATTTCTTTTTATTTTTATGCCATATGCAGTTACACATGTTTTAGTTGCTATTATAGTTGCTGAGTTATTAAGAGATTATTGGAAAAAGTTTAATTTGCATTATGTTTTGATAGCTGGGATTGGTGGTTTATTACCAGATATTGATATTATAGTTTTTTAGTTGTTAAGTTTTTTTGGTTATAGTATAGAAATGATTCATAGGACTTTTACTCATTCAATTTGGATTGTTTTGTTTTTAGTTTTGATTGGTTTGTTAGTTAATAAAGTTTATATTAAGAAGTATAAATTAAAATTAAGTTGGGTATTTTATTTCTTAGCTTTAGGAAGTTTTATACATTTGATGTTAGATGGAATTTTATTAGGAAGTGTATTTTTGTTTTATCCTTTTAGTTTTTTTGAAATGAGTTTTAATTTAATTAAAATAGTTCCTTGGCCTGATTCTTTTTTAGCTGGTTTAGATGCGATAATATTAATAGTTTGGTTAATACATGAAGATTTGAAGCATAATATTAGGGATTTCTTGTGATAACCCTTTTTAAAAAGCGTTAGTGGAAAACGAAAGAAAAAAATGTATTTGTAACTGTTAACCTTTCTTTTAGAAAAAGAAACGTTAGCGAAAGAAAAGAAGGAAAAGCTTAACCAAAAAATAGGAAAAAGATGCAGTAAAAAAGAAAAATAATTTAACTGTTTTCCCCTTACATTTGAAAATTGAATTGTAGGGGGAAAGATTTAAATAGTAGTTAATCTTAGTATTTTTTATGGTATATATTCATGTAAAACAGATTGGAGATAAAAAATATTATTCATTAAGAATATCTGTTAGGAAAGGTAAAGAAGTTATTACTAAAGATTTGTGTAATTTGGGTAATGATATTTCTAAAATTAATATTAAGGATTTGGAAAAGAAATATAAAAAAGAAATAAGAAAATCTTATAAGACTATTAAGAAATTTTTAGAAACTAATCATTATTATGAAGAGGCTAAAAAATTAAAATTAAGGGAAAGTGAGTATTATACTAAAGAACAATTGTTGAATATAGAAGCAGTTAGATTACATTTTACTAAGAAATTTTTAAAATTGAATGAATTAACACAAAAAGATTTTTATGAGAATTTTCTAATCAAATTTGCAGTAAATAGTACTTCTATTGAAGGGAATACTATAACATTAAAGGAAGCTGATAGGTTATTGAAAGAAGATATTGTTCCTAAAAATAAAACAATGAGAGAGGCATATGATTTAGTTAATACTAAAAAAGTAGTTAATTATTTGATGGAAGAAAAACCTAAGATAAATTTAGAATTGATTGAGAAAATTCATGATATGTTAATGGAGAATATTGATAATAGAAAAGGTTATAGAAATCATGAGATAAATATTTTAGGACAACCATTTAAACCAAGTCCTGCTAGATATGTTAAAGCTGATGTTAAATTATTGTTAGATTGGTTTGAGAAAAATAAAAAATTGAATTCTTTAGTTTTAGTTAGTTTATTTCATCATAAATTTGAAAATATTCATCCTTTTTCTGATGGTAATGGTAGGACTGGAAGAGTTTTGATGAATTATATGTTGAATAGTTTTGGTTATCCTAGTTTTGTGATATCTAAAAGATTTAGAAAGAAATATTTGGATGTTATGAATAAAGCTGATAAGTCTTTGAAGAATAGTTTAGTTAATGTTGATTTGAAGTTTTATAGAGATTTTTTAGATTTTATTTATTTGGAATTTAAAGAAAGTTATTGGGATAGTTTTTTAGTGTAATCTTTTTTAGAAAAAAAGCTTAATTAAAAAAGTGTTAAAGAAATGATTTAACTGTTTTCCCCTTACATTTTAAAATTTGGTTGTAGGGGGAAGTTAATCATGTTCTGCTCTTGGTTTTAGAAATATCTTAGAAGCTAAAATAGGTAAACAAAATGCACTGAATAAATGTGCAAAGCTTACATATTTTTCTGTATTTTCATATCTTCTTAAAAAGATTTTTTCTTTCATAGATTGAACAATTTCTGAAGCTGAATCTCCTTCAATGTCCATTATCATCCTTGATCTACCCATTGCTTGAAGTAATCTTTTACTTCTTCCATGAATATCTGTATCAGAAATAACAGGTAGATTATGTTTTTGTTCTCTAAGTTTTTCTGAAAATTCTTTTACCTTTTTATTTACATCATAATATTCAGTTTTATGTCCTATGCAATTTAGTATTGCTCTTAATCCAAATCTTACCCAAGGTTTACAATAACCATTTGGCGTTTTTCATAAGAAAATATGTTGAATTTTAGTTTATAAATTTTGTTGTTCTTCAACATCATGAACCCAAGTTCTTACTTTGTTTACTGCATCTGGATTTACAGAAATAGATGTTACTTTGTTTTCTACTAAAAACTTAACAATTTCTTGATAATTTGAAGGTGCTTGACCACAAATAGAAACTGTTTTTTCTTTATTTTTAAATTCAGTTATAATATTTTTCATTGCTTTTAGAACTGCAGGATTTTTTTCATCAAAGTAATTCATTTTATTTAATTTAGTTGAATCTCTATCTACACCTAAAACAAAAGAAGTTAAGTCATTAGAACCTATGCTAACTCCATCTATATCTAAAGAAGCAAATTCTTCTGGTATTAAGGCTATAGAAGGAACTTCTGCCATTAACCATACTTTGAAATTTTCTGATCTTTCTAAACCATTTTCTTTCATAATTTGTAAACATTTTTCAACTTCTGAAGTATTTCTTACAAATGGAAGCATTACATGAATATTATCAAATTCTTCTCTTACTTTTTTAATAGCTTGAATTTCTAATTTAAATGCTTCTTTGAATTCTTCTGAAATATATCTACTAACTCCTCTTAGACCTATCATTGGATTTTCTTCTTCTGGTTCAAATTCTTCTCCGCCTTCTAAATCTATATATTCATTACTTTTGAAATCTGAAAATCTTACAATAATTGGTTTTGGATGTAGAGTAGAAGCTACTTTTTTTACACCTTCGTAAATTTTGTTGATTAAGATTTCTTGTTGGTTGTTTTTTATAAGGAATAAAGGATGTTGTTGGATTTCAGATGCTATCATAAATTCTAATCTTAAAAGTCCAATACCATCTATGTCTAGGTCTTTGTATTCATTAATTTCATTTGGTTCTCCTAAGTTCATGTATATTTTTGTTTTTACATCTACATCTTCGTATGTTTCTTGTTCTTGTTCTATATTTACTTTTCCTTCGTAAACTTTTCCATTTGTTCCATCTATTGTTACTCTCATATTGTCTTTTAGTACTTCTGTTGCTGTTTCTGTTCCTACAATTGATGGAATTCCTAATTCTCTTGAAACAATTGCTGCATGGGATGAAATTCCTCCTTCATTTGTTATTATTGCAGATGTTAGAGCCATAGTTGGAACCATAGAAGGATTTGTCATTTCAGTAACTAGAATATCTCCTTTTTCTATTTTGTTTATTTCAGAAATATTATGGATTATTTTAACTGTTCCTGATGCTACTCCAGGACTTGCATTAATACCTTCTAATAAAACATTTCCTTGTACTTCTTCTTGTTTTATTTCTTTATGTAAAGTTGTGATTGCTCTTGTTTGTAAGATGTAAATTTTTCCTTTTTCTAGACCAAATTCTATATCTTGAGGTTTTTGATATTGAGTTTCTAATCTTTTTGCATATTCTGCTAAATTTATAATTTCATCATCTGTTAGGACTTGATTTGTTCCATTAATTTCTTTTTTTACTGTTTGTCTTGTTGTTTGATCTAGTTCGTACATCCATTTTTGTTTGTTTACTTGTTTTTTTATTATTTTTAGATTTTCTTTGTCTACTATGTAATTGTCTGGTTTTATTTCTCCTGCTACTATTGCATCTCCTAAACCATATCCTGCTTCAATTACAATTTCATTTTTATTATTGTTTGTTGGGTTTGCAGAGAAAATAACTCCTGCTTTTTCAGAATTAACCATTTTTTGAATTACAACTGAGATAAAAACATGTTCGTGTTTGAAATTATGTTTTTCTCTATAAAAAATTGCTCTTGCAGTAAATAAAGAAGCCCAACATTTTTTAACTGTTTCTATGACATTTTTTGTTCCTTTGATATTAACATATGTTTCTTGTTGTCCTGCGAATGATGCTGTGTTATGAGTTATAATTCCTCCAATACCTGCAGCAAAATTTTCTATATTTGGAACTGTGAAATCGTATACAAAGTCATCGTAAGCTATTGGTTCAATGCTTTTTATTTGATCCCATTTAACAGAATCATGGAGAGCATCTAAAATTTCTTCATTATTGTATTTTTTTATTTTATTTTTAAATTCTTTTAAATTATATGTTCCAGAAAGTTTTCCTTTATTCCATGGATTTTGATTTTTAGTGAATCTACCTTTTTTGTCATAGTAAATATGTTTATTAATAATCTTTTTATTTATTTTGTCTTCATAAAATGTTTTATTACAATTTTTACAATAGAATCTTTCTTTTTCTAGATATTTACTACTTTTTTCAAGTTGGTTATCACATTTTATACAGAAATTAACTGAAACTGGTTGTTTGTTTAATGAATCATCTATATTTTGTTTTATTGTTTTTGATAATTTAGAAGAAATATTCAATTTGTTGTTAATAAATTCTGGACGGTAAGTTTGACTTTTGTAATCTTGTATCAACTTATTTAATCTTTTTGATTTTCTTTTACATTCAAATCCAATATATTCATTAAATTTTTCTATATTTGTTCTTCTGATAATTATGTTGAATGCATTGTTTTTTTCTCTTATTAAGAATTCTATGTTTAACATCTCTAATAATTTGACTAAACCACCAATAAGCATTTTAGATGTCGAAGTATATTCAACTGTTTTTTTAGAAACATGTCCATCTCCATCGAAACATCCTTTTATAAACTCTCCAATTAATTCTTTGTTCCAACCAAAAACGAATTCTGGTACTTTTTTATTCCTACAAAGTTTACCTTTACCTTTTATATCTGATGGCTCTCCACAAGTATTATGTAAGAATCTAACAAGACCTTTACAATAAACTCTTAAACTATGTTTGTTTATTTTTTGATTTTTGTAAATGTTTAAACTGTCTAAAAATTTAATTGCTCTATCCATTATTTCTTTATCTTTGTTTGTTATCGTAATACATGTATTATAAATAGAACCTTCTGCAGCATAAATACCTAAGAAATAAGCTAAATCTTTATTTATTGGTAATTCTTTAGGGAATGGTTGTTGAATTGACCAGTTAGAACTCTTATTTTTAATTTTAATTCCTTCTTTTTCTATTATTACATCATCTCCAGTTACACATTCTAATGTATTTATTGTTTTTTCATTAGTTTCTATCAAAGGTAATTGGTTTATTGCAGGTAATTTTTCATTTCCTTTTAATTTTGTAATACATTCAATTATTTTGGGTTGTAGAGTTTCTTCGTCTAATACAATTAAACTATGATTTGGAGATATAGTTACTTCTCTTCCTGTGGCTGTTTTTATTTTGTATAATTTATCATTATTTGCTTTATGTTTGTATAAACTTTTTACTTTTGACCATTTTATTTGATTTTTATCTAAAGATGGAATTTCAATGTTAAAACCTTCTCCTTCTTGAACTAAATCATAAACTTCTTCCATTCTTCTGTAAATTGGTTTATTATCTATTTTTACTAGAATATGTTCATCTTTACTAATACTTGGAAGGTCTTCTGCTGTTGCTGATGATCTGATAGCTACGTAAGGGACATCTCTTCCCATTTTTACTATGTCTAATGCATCTCCCCCACTTTTTACTATATCTGGTGAAACGTTTAGAATTTCATAAGCTTCTTCTATGTCTTTTTTTACTTGTGATGGTATTTCTGATTCTAGGATTAGTTCGTGGATTTGTTTAGAAGCTTGTGTTACACTTTCTGGAGAATTTGCATCTGTTTCTGAAAGTATTTTAGAAATTGGTTGTTGTAATTGATTGTGATTAAGAAATTCTTTGTATGCATCTGTGGATACAGCGAATCCTGGAGGTACAGGGAATTTAGCTTGATACATAATTCCTAGATTTAGTGCTTTTCCACCGGCTCTTGGTAAGTCATCTTTTTTTATTTCTGAAAACCATAAAATGTTTATTTTAATCACCTTTTTTATTGAAAAAGAAGGAGATGTTTATAAAGTTTTAGATAGTTGAGAGAATTATTTTTTAACTGTAACGTTCCTTTTTGGAAGAAACGTTAATGAAAGAAATTAAGCAGCTTTTTTAACTTGTTTTGTTATATTTCTGAACTCTCTAACAAACTCAGCTTGCTCTGGCATATCAGGATTATATCTGCTGATGAATTCATACAATTGTTTTGGATCTTGTACTAAAACAACTTCAGTGCTAGCATAGCTGCTGTTTTCAACTGCTTGCCTTCGTTCATCTAAATAATTCATAGCTAAAACTAATCCATAGTCTTGTACAAATTCTTTTTTTTCTGCTCCTTCTAAATTTCCTGTTACTCTTTTGAAAGATTGGCCTTCTTCATGGATAGGGATATCCCCTCTTCCACCATGATAAGGTGTACAAGGGTGCCATTCTACAAAAACTCCATTTACTAAAAAATCAATACTTTTTTCAATATCGCCATTGATTTGAAATGTTTCTCCTTCTCTAATATCAAAATGAGGTACATATTTTTCTAATAAATACCCGCAAGTAGCCTCTTGTTGTGAATGGTATTTAATGCCATTAAAACCCCAACCTTTGGTTTTTCTCATTGTTTCAGCTGCTTTTAAACCACCTTTTTTGCCGCTCACTTTACCAAATTCAATCCTTTGTTCTGTTGTCAGACCATGGATACCTCTGTTAAGTCTAACTGAATTTGTCCCACTTGTGATTCCACCTCTTGACCGAGCTTGCATCCGCTCTTCCTCATTCAAACCATGGTATCCTAAACCCTTTTGTTGCATATTCTGACCATGTTCTGTTCTAAGAACTGCCTCCCTATATTGTCTCACATCAGGTGATAATTTATCTCTTAAAATTCTTAATATACTACTTTTATGGTCATAACCATATAAATCTGCTAACTGTTGATTATTTGTAAGATTGGGTGAATCTCCTTGTTGATGAGCCATTACTTCTCCTTCTACTAATTGAATTAATCCTAACTCTTCGTCTGCTGAAATCTTTTTATTTTTTTTACCTGGTTCTCTTCTTTGTTCTACACTCATTCCGTGAACACCAACACCTAATTCCACGGATTTTTTACCTCCTTTTTTACTACACTCTCTTCTTAGTTCTACAATTCTATATTCTTTTAAAACAGGAGGTAAGCTTCTTAATGTTTTTGCTATAGTACTATCACTAACATCATATTGTTCTGCTAATTTTTGAGTATAAGGCAAACTGTCAATATCTCCATTCTGGTGTGCTACTATCTCTTCTTCTACTAACTGACATAAAGATATCTTATCTTCTTCACTTAATTTTATATGTTTTTTTCTTGTCATTTAAACTTTAAATTCTCCCAAAATCATACTAAAAAACAAACATTTTTTCTTTATAAATGTTACTATTATGTTTACTTAATAGTGGTTACATATAGTAAAGCTTAAATATAGAAAAATAAGTTAAAATTGTATGAAAATTGATATAACTAAGTTAAGACCTCAACATGATTGTTTAGTAGAGGAAAGAGTAGATTATCATAGAGAGAATGCTATTGAAGAACCTATTGAAGTTGTAGTTTATGGTGGAGAAACTTATTTGATGGATGGACATTCGAGAGTTTTTGTTGCTTTAGAAAATGGAGTTAGTGAATTAGAAGCAGTTAGACAAGAAGATTTAACTGGATTTTATTTTGAAAAAGGAAGTTTTGATAGAGTTAGAGAGAGAGGGATTGATAAAGTTCAACAATTAACTAGATTTGTAACTGAAGAAGAATTTAGAAAAATGGTTTGGGATAATAGTGAAGAGAATTAATTTTTCCAAATAACATTGAAATAATTTCTATAAGAATCTGCAATTTCTTTTTCTTTTATTAGGATAGCAAGTTGTGATTTCCACAAGATGATAGCTACATTATTTCCGTAGATATTTGTTGAAGTGAAGCTGTTAAAGTTTTTTAGGTATTTTGTTTGTGTAAAAGGTAATTTTTGGTATTTTTTGTTTGAAATTATTTTTAATTTTATCTTTTTATCTATTCTTTCTTTATTGTAATGTTTTAAGAAAAATGTTAGTAATTCAGAAGCACCATCTCCTGCTAGTACTAATATTTCTTTATGATTTAATTGATCTTGGAAAATTTTTTTAATTGCTTCTTTTCCTTTGAAAACTAGTGTTTCTTGTTGTTCTTTTTGAATATTAAATTTTTGTTGTAATTGAGGTAAAATTTTATTGATAATTTGTTGTTGTTCTTTAATTAGATCTTTTAATTTTGATGGGTTAGTAATTTCAAAGTATTTTCTGTTGTTTTTTGTTATATATCCTATTAATCCTTTTTCTGTTAATTTATCTAATATATCATAAACTGTTCTTCTGTGAACTTGTGATTTTTTTGCTATTGTTCCTGCTAAGGAAGATTTTAATTCTAGTAAAGTTAAGTAAATTTTTGTTTCTGTTTTTGTTAAACCTAATTTTTGTAGTTGTTCTTGCATGTTTTTAGGATAGTTTTTAGGTATTTAAAAGTTGTGGTGTTCTAGTTGCCCACAATAGTTTATAATTGCTAATATTTTAATTATTTGTATGGAATATTTTAGAAGGAAAGGGGTGAGGGAAATTTTAGAGTCTGTTTTAGAAGAGAGTGGAATAAGTTGGTATAACTATTTACAGAATGCTAGAAATGTTTTAGAATATTTAGAAGAGAATGGAGATTTGAAAACTATTAGGGGTGTTAAGGATGCGGATTTTGAAGGGTTATTAATGTATCCTGAAGATGATGCAATAGTTGAGGGAAGTAGTTTAAGATTTATAAAAAGAGGTAGTGAAGTTAAAATTCCTAGAGTTGGTTCTAGAAGTGTTGTTGTGGATGGAAGAATTAGTTTAGAGAATTTGATTAATGCTACTTTGGATAGAGTTGATGGAGAATATAGTGGTTATTCAATTAGAGGAATAAGAAGAGATAGAGTTAGGAAAGTAAGGTTAATTGATTGTGTTAAAGGTTCAGAATTATTTGCTTTAGGTGATATAGAAGTTAGAGGTTATTTAGGTAGTGAAGTTGAAAGAACAGGGGGGAAGTTTAATGTTAAAGTTCCTTCTAAGTCTAGTGATAAAGTGTATAGTTTTATGATGGAGAATATTCCTGTAAGAAGGAAAAAAAGTAGAGATAGAGAATGTTTGGCCAATGTTTTTGATTTTAGAACAAGTCATGATTGTGAAGCAAAAGGATGGAATGGTTTACATTTTAGAAGGAAAGTTGGAGAAGATTATAGTTGTTTACATGAAGTTGCTGGTTATTTGGCTGTTGAGAAATATTTAGAAGAAAGTCTTTATGAAGTTGTTGTAAGTCCTTTTTTAGTTCCTTCTGATAATATGTGGGATTATAGTAGGAAGTTAAGAGAGAAAGGTTTGAAAGAATTTAGACAAGGAGATAAATTAAGAAGGAGAGTTTTGAATGAAGTTATGTTGGAAGTTTTATTGTGGAGAAAGTTAAGTAAAGATGGGATGTTTAAGTGTTTTAGGAAAAAAGGAGAATGGATGGGAAATATTGGGTTAGAAAATCTTTAGAGAAATATTAAATACTATAAAATCTTATTATTGTTTATGGGTTTGAAAAGTTTAGTTAGTGAATTAAGATTATATGGTATAAAGGATGAAAAAGTTTTGAGAGCTATGTCGAAGATAGATAGAAAATGGTTTGTTTTAGATAGGTATAAAGATGTAGCTTATGGAGATTATGCTTTACCATTGATGAAAGGACAGACTATTTCACAACCGTTTACTGTTGCTTTTATGTTGGAAAAATTAGAATTGAAAAAAGGAGATAGTGTATTAGAAATTGGAACTGGAAGTGGATATAATGCATGTTTGATTGCTGAAATTGTTAAACCTGGAAAAGTTTATACAACTGAGATAATTAAAGAATTAATTGAATTTAGTAAAAAAAATATTAAGAAAAGTAAATTGAAAAATATTGAAGTTATTGAAAAAGATGGAAGTAAAGGTTTAAAGAGAAAGTTTGATAAGATTGTTTTTACTGCTGGTTCTGAAGAAGTTCCTAAAAATTTATTTAAAGATTTGAAAAAAAATGGAATTTTGTTAGTTCCTGTTGGAAAAGGAATTCAGAAAATGATGAAATTTAAGAAAAATAAGAAAATTGAGGAAGAAGATCTAGGAGATTTTGTTTTTGTTCCTGTTAAGCATTAAACAGTTAAATCTTTTTAATTTCTATGCCACATTTACAAGGTAATCTAGTAAAGGATAATTTTAGAGCTTCTTTTGCTTCTTCTAAATCTTCTTTTGTAACAAAAGCTGAGAATAATGATTGATTTTTTTTGATTTGTGCTGCTCTTCCCATTGGTTTTCCAAAAGCTTGCTGCATTCCAGTCTGCATTCTATCAGCTCCAGCACCTGTAAGCATTCGGTTTTCTCTTAAAATTTGATGAGGAAATACATTAATTGTTAGATGGTAATTATTATTTCCTATTTTTTTAACTAATCTTCTATTAACTAATAATCTTACGGATTCAATTGCATTGTGTCTTATTTGTATTTTATCTTTAGAGAATAAATCAAGTTTGTAATCATAATCTTTATTATGTTCTCCCATATGAAATCTTACAATTTTATGAGTAGGAATAGTTTTAATAAAACCTTTTTTTCTTGTTTGACTTTTTCTAGTATAAGCTCTTGTAACCTTTCTATATGCTGAAGCTTTTCTTAATGTTGCCATTTTATGATATTTCCACTTTTCCTCCTAATGCTTGTCCTGGTAAACCTCTTTCGAAAATAGCTCTTATAGCTCCTGAATTTCCATGGATTTTTTTAATTTCTCCTTTTATTTCTTTTTTAGCAGGAGATGTCCAAGTTACTTTTTTTCCTACATATTCTAGAGCTTTAGCTTTGTCATTAACACCTTCTACCTTTATGATTATATGATTTGGGTACTGAGTTTTATGACTTCCTCTATAACTCATTATTATTCCTTCCATAAAGAAAATAGAGAAATTAAGGTTTTAAAAAGTTATTGGTTTTTGAAAATTTGTAGGAAATGTTTTTAAGTTAAAGAATGATTATATAATAAATGAGACTTTTTGAAATAAAAGATAAAACAGGAAAAATAATTTATTTAACTGGTGAAAGATGGAAACATATATCTTCTGAACATCCTATTGTTGTAAACGATATTGAAGATATAAAAGAAGTTTTAATAAATCCGTTAGTGATAAAAGAAAGTATACATGATGTTAATACTAACTTTTATTATAAGTATTATAAAAATAAGAAATTGAGAAGCAAATATTTGATGGTTGTCGTAAAGTATTTAAATGGTGAGGGTTTTGTTATTACTAGTTATTATGTAGATAAAATAAAAGGTTAAAATGAAAGAAAAATTACATGTTTATTATGATAAAGAAGGAGATGTATTAGAGATAAGAATGGGGAAACCAACAATTGCGTCTTTTAAAGATTTAGGTAATGATGTTTTTGAGAGAATAGATGAAAAAAGTGGAGAGATAAAAGGGTTTGCTATTTTTAATTTTAATAAGAGATCTGAGAAATTGAAATCAATTGATGTTTCTTTGCCCTTTGGATTGAAGATGTGTGCTTAAGATGAAAGAGTTAAGATCTGAATTTGTAGAAGAATTGTTAAGAATAGATAAAGAAAAAGGGATTGAATTTAAGAATATTTTAGAATTTACAAACAAAAACTTATTTATAGTTCTATCTTTTTACTAAACTAATGAAACATAATGTTATTGTAACTTTAATTATAATTGGTTTGTTTTTAGGTGCTCAAGTAATGGGTTTAGTGATATTAAATAAGTATGATGGAAAAGAGTTACCATTTAATTTACAAAGACCTGAATTTAAGGAGAAAGCAAGTTCAGTTTCTTTATTGATTTCAGTTTTAATAATAACAGCTTTAGCTTTTTTATTGATTAAATTTCAAGCAAGGAAATTATGGATGGTATGGTTTTTTTTGAGTGTGTTTTTTACTTTGATGATTGCTTTTAGTGTGTTTTTTAATGAGTATGTTGCATTAGGTTTAGCTTTTGTGTTAGCTCTTTTGAAAACAGTTAAAAATAATGTTTATCTTCATAATTTTACAGAATTATTTATTTATGGTGGTTTGGTTGCAGTATTTGCTCCTGTTTTGAGTGTTAGTACTGTTTTTATTTTATTGATATTAATTTCTATATATGATATGATTGCTGTTTGGAAAACTAAACATATGGTTAAGTTAGCTAAATTTCAAACAAAAATGAAAGTATTTGCTGGTTTGTTAGTTCCTTATGGTAAGAAGATGGCTATTTTAGGTGGTGGAGATATAGGTTTTACTTTGTTGTTTGCTGGCGTTGTTTTGTTAAGTACTGGATGGATAGATGCTTTGATAATTGTTTTGAGTGTTAGTATTGCTTTAGGATTATTATTGTTTTTAAGTAAGAAAGATAGATTTTATCCTGCAATGCCTTATTTGACTGTAGGATGTTTTATAGGGTATTTTATTGGTTTGTTGGTTTAATCATATCTATTATCTGGTATGAAATATGCATATCCTAATCTATTTCCTTTTTTATCTGTATCAAAACCAACTAATCTTATTTTAAATCTTCTTTGTTTTTCTGTTCTTTTTAAAGATCTTTCTGAATCTTTATCAAAATGATAACCAATTGTTTCAAAGAAAAAATCTCTAGCTCTATATGTCCAATTTAATTTTTCTCCTCTTCTAGATTTATCTGTAACTCTATTCATTTCTTCAAATTGGTTTGGACATCTAATGAATATAGTATTACTAAACCCTTTAACTCTTACTATTGGTGTTTGATCTTCAGCAAAATCAGTTAATGTACAATCTGTTTTTTGATTTAATAAATCTTCAATATTTCTTGCCATTTTGAATAATACGTTCTTTAAGTATTTAATAATTATTAAACCCAAGAAGATTGACCTCACGGAGGCAAGGTCGTTTCTTCTTAGGAAAAAGAGGTGATTATAAATTTTATGAAGCTTCAAATTTTTGAGCTTCGAATTCTGTTGAATGACATATACATTCTATTTTAGGCATTTCGCCTTCAAGTGTATATATTGTTCCACAATCCTTACATTTGATATCTGTCATTTTTATCCCCTTAACCCCATTTGTTACTTTAAAGTAAACAAAACTTATATATAAATGTTTCGGTTGTTTTTATTTTAAAGTAGTTATATGTTCTTTTTTGCTTTGCGATAAGAAACTTGTGATATTTTGAGTTATTGTATGATGTAATATATATGTAACAAGTTCTATATAAAGTAGTATGGTTATCGATTAGTTAACGTCGATTAAAATTTTATAGAAATGAATATAAAAATTATAACTTTACTCTATCTTGTTTTAACTGTTATTGTATCCTACCATAAATCCTTCATCTTCTGCTTCTATTTCTCCTTCTCTTACTTTTTCTGCTAGATATTCATCGTTGTATACATCTTCTCCGTATTCTTCTTCTAATCCTTCCATAATAACCACCCCAGTTAATACTATACTTATGTTTAATATATAATTTCTGTAAAAAAAGTATAACAATTGTTTTATAAAATAAGAAAATTTAAATATTTGTTTAGTTATTTAAAAATAAATAAGAGAAAATTAAACAAATGAAAATAGATAGTAAGGATAAAAAGATTTTGAATGTGTTAATAGACAATTGTAGGTTGAGTTATAGGCAGATTGCTAAGAAGTGTAATTTGAATGTTGTTACTGTTATAAATAGAGTTAAGAAATTGGAGAAAGAAGGTGTAATTAAGAAATATAGTGTTAGTTTAGATTATAATAAATTAGGTTATGATTTTCCTGTTATGGTTGATGCAAGAGTTTTGAAAGGTAAAGAAGTTGAAATTGGTGAGAGAATATTTAATCATCCTAATATTTGTTCTGTTTATGATGTTACAGGAGATTTTGATTTGAGTATTTTAGCTAGGTTTAAGACAAGGAAAGGTTTAGATGAGTTTATTAAAAGTTTGCCTAAAAGAGAAGCAATAATAAGAACAAATACAAGATTGATAATAAATACAATAAAAGAAGGGAATTTAAAAATTTAACTGTAACCTTTTTTAGAAAAAAAGATTAAGCAAAAAAAGAAAGAAAAAAATTAAAGAATTTTAGGTATTAAGATATAAAGAACCCACAAAGCAAATACTGACCAAATTATTATTGCTAACCAACTTTTTTGGAAAAAATTACCTGTTAATTCTTTTTTCATACTCATGATGTGTTTTTTGTATGGTAGATAGTTAAGACCTATTAAGACTGTTGTGAATAACATTATTGCAGCTACATCTATTATTGTATAATTGTTAAAGATATGATATCCTACTATTATTGTTAATGCTGCGTATATCCACATTGTTAATTTACTATCTTTGAACATATTATCTGCCATATTGATCCAAGCTTTTGGTTTTATTAATAGAATTACGAATTTTACTATTATTATTGTTGCAAACATTAAAGCTAAAAGTTCAACTGTTGTTAATGCCATGTTACACCTCCTTTTTAGTTGAGATGTTGTTTTTCTTTTTAAATTTTAGTATTAATAGTGTAGTGATGATAATTATGATTAGTAACCATTGTGAATGTGAAAGGAAGAATAATTTAGATGAATAATCTCTGAAGAAATCTATGATAAATCTGAATATTGAGTAAAGTAGAATGAATAAGAATAAAGTGTTTTTTGATTTTCTTAAAATGAAGAAAGTGATGAAATTAGCTAAAGAATGGTAGAGTTGAGTTGGATGTCGTGGGAAATCTACATTAATTGCCCAAGGTAAGTTAGAAGCAATACCATAGTCATCCCAGTTAAGGAAACAACCAATTCTTCCTATGGCCAATCCTAGAGCTATGTAAGGTATTATTCTTCTTGTGTATTTGATAAAGTTTAGTTTTTTGTGTTTTAGATATAAATAGGCTGTTATGAAACCTCCAAAAATACCTCCATATGAAATTAATCCTCCTTCCCATATTTTGAATATGTCTAGAAAAGAAGTGAATTGTTGATAGTAGAATATAATATAGAATAATCTTGCACCTATAATAGCACCTAGAAATGAGAAAAAAATTAGATTCCAGAATTGATCTTTGTTTTTGAAGTGTTTTGATGCTAGAAAAGAAGATAATAGGAATGCAATTGCAATTAAGGTTCCATGAGTGAATACTTTTAAAGGTCCTAATTGAAATAGAATTGGAATTGGTGTAAAGTTAATCATGTAGGTGGTGTAGAATACAAAGCTTTAAATATATTTTGTTGTTTTTTCTTGTAAAATGGAAGAAAAAGAAGAAAAAGTTGAAGATAATCTACATAAAAAAGAAATGAAAAAAGAAAAAGAGAAAGAAGTAAAGGAAAAAGAAAAGAAAAAAGTAGATTATTGGAAAGTAAGTACTATTGTTTTAGGATTATTATTAGTTATATCTTTAGTATTTCCTGTTAGTTTAACTGGTTTTGCAAGTAAAAATGGAGTTAGTGAAAAGGCTCTTGATTTTATTAATGCTAATTTAGTACAAGGTGGTGGGGTTGAATTAAATGATGTTAGTGAATCAAATGGATTGTATAAATTAGAATTAAATGTTAATGGTCAAAATATTGATAGTTATGTTACTAAAAATGGTAAGTTATTGTTTACAAGTGCTATTGATTTAAGTGAAGAAGTTACTTTACCTAGTAATGAAAAAGTTGAAGTAAGTGCAGATGATGATCCTTTCTTAGGTCCTGAAGATGCAGAAATAGTTGTTATTGAGTTTTCAGATTTTGAATGTCCTTATTGTGCAGCAGCTTTTGGAACTCATGATGTGTTAGTTGATAGATTTAAAAGTCAAGATCCTACATGGGAAGCAAGTGTTCCTAAGTTAAAAGAATTAGCTATGGAAGGAAAAATAAAATTTGTATTTAGAGATTTTCCTTTGACTGGTCATGCAAAGGCTCAGAAAGCTTCTGAAGCAAGTGAATGTGCAGATGATCAAGGTAAATTCTGGGAATATCACGATTTGTTGTTTGAGAAACAATCTGAATTAGATATAGAAGATTTGAAAAAACATGCTAGTGATTTAGGATTGGATAGAAATGAATTTGATTCTTGTTTAGATAGTGGAAAGTACGAAGATGAAGTTAAGAAAGATTTAGCAGATGGTCAGAAGTATGGTGTTTCAGGTACTCCTGCATTCTTTGTAAATGGTCAGTTGTTAAGTGGAGCTCAACCATTTAGTGCTTTTGAAAAAGTTTTAGGTTTGGAATAAGTTTATAAATTCTTTTAGTTTTTAGATTTATATGATATGTAAAAGTTTGTTTAGTAAAGTTAGGGGTTTGATGTTTTCTAGACCTAGAGATTTGTTATTATTAGATGTTAATTCAATTCATAGTTTTTTTGTGTTCTTTAGTTTTTATGCTTATTTTTTAGATGAGGATTTTAAAGTAATGGAAATAAGGAAAGTAAGACCTTTTAGTTTGTTAGTTGAAAATAGGGATTGTAAGCATGTTTTTGAGAGTAAAGAATTAAAGTATAAGATAGGAGAAAAGGTTAAATATGAGTAAATTTAATTAGATAATATGAGTGAAAAAGAGATAAAAAAGGAGATGAAAGAGTATGCTGAAAAGGAAGGTTTTGAGTTAAATAGTAATAAGAAAATTGTTGATAATTTAATAAAAGGTTTGGTTGTGAATAAGAAGAAATATGGTGAGATTTATTGTCCATGTAGAGTTATAACTGGTGATAAGAAAGAAGATAAGAAGATTATATGTCCTTGTTATTATCATAAGAAAGAGATAAAGGATTATGGGAAATGTTTGTGTGGGTTGTTTGAGGGTTAGGTTTATAAATAGATTTTCTAGAGTATAATTATGGTATGTAATTTATGTGAAGAAAAACCAGTAATTAAGTTAGTAAACAATAAGAGAGGATTATGTAAAACATGTTTTATTAAATATTTTGATAAGAAAGTTCTGAAAACTATAAAAAACTATAAAATGTTTGATAAAAAAGATAAAGTTTTAGTTTGTGTTTCTGGTGGAAAAGATAGTACTGTTTTATTAGATATTTTAAGGAAAATAAGAAATATAGAAGTTGAAGCTATTGTTATAGATGCTTTAATTGGGGATTATACTAAAAAAAACATAGAAAATATAGTTGATTATTGTAAAGAGAAAAAAATAAAATTACATAATATTAGTTTAAGAGATGAATTTGGTTATAGTTTGTGTTATATTAAAAGTTTGTTAAAGAAAAAAGGTTTGAATTATAAATCTTGTACGATATGTGGGATTTTAAGAAGATATTTGATAAATAAATATGCTAGAGAGTTAAAATTTGATAAAGTTGCTACTGGACACAATTTAGATGATGAAGCACAATCATTTTTTATGAATGTTGTTAAGAATAATATGGCTGTTAGTGCAAGAATGGGTCCTGTTGCTGGTGTGAAGAGGATTAAAAGTTTTATTCCTAGAGTTAAGCCTTTGTATTTTTTAATGGAAAAAGAAACTAAGTTGTATAGTAAGTTGAAGAAATTTAAAGTTTATTATGAAAGATGTCCTTGTTCAAGTGTTTCTTTTAGAAAAGATGTAGGAGAATATTTAGATAAGTTTGAAGATGAGTATAATGGAAGTAAATATGGTGTTGTGAATAGTTTTTTAGGTATTTTAGATGTTATGAAAGAAAAATATAGTAAAGGTGAAGTTAAGTTGTGTAAATGTGGTGAACCTTGTTCTTTAGAAGTTTGTAAGACTTGTGAGATTTTGGGTAAGATGAATTAATTCTTTTTATAGTCTTCAATAGCTTTTTTTAGTGCTTCTTTTCCTAGAACTGAGCAATGTTGTTTTAGTTTTGGTAAATCTCCTAAGTATTCAGAAATGTCTTTAGCAGTTATATTTAATGCTTGTTTTAGGGTTTTTCCTTTGCATAATTCACATAAAACATCTGAAGCTGAAATTGCAGCAGGACAACCAAATGTTTCGAAAGATATTTTTTGTATTTTGTTATTTTTAATTTTCAAATAAATTTTAAGAATATCTCCACATCTTTCGTTTCCAGCAGTACCTATTGCATCTGCATCCTTCATTTCACCATAATTCTTTGGTTTTTGGAAGTGTTTCATTACTTTTTTTGTATACATTTTATTTACCTAATGGGCTTAGTTTTCTTAATTTTTCAACTATTTTTTTTAATTCTTCTAAAGTGTAATCTAATTCTTCTTTTGTTGTGAATTTACTCATTGTAAGTCTTAAAGATCCATTAATATATTCTGGAGGTAGATGAATTGCTTCTAGAACTGCACTTGCTTTTAGTTCTTTGCTTGAACATGCAGATCCTGTTGAAGAACAAATTCCTTTTGCATCTAGTAAAGCTCCAATTGATTCTCCTTCTATGTAAGCGAAAGATAAGTTAATGTTGTTGCATAATCTTTCTTTTGGTCCGTTTAATTTTGTATGTTTAATTTTTAAGATGTTAGTTATGAAGTAATCTCTAAGTTTTTTCATATGTTTTATGTCTTTTTTGTTAGAAACTTGAACTGCTTTTGCAAAACCTACTGCTGAAGAAACATTTTCTGTTCCTGCTCTTAGATTATATTCATGTTTTCCACCAAGTATTTGTTTTTTAAGTTTAGTTTTGTTTTTAACATATAAAGCTCCAATTCCTTTTGGTCCGTGTATTTTGTGAGCTGAAATAGAAATTAAGTCAATGTTTATTTTTTTAGTGTTAATGTCTTCTTTTGTAAAAGATTGAACTGCATCTGAATGGAATAAGATTTTGTGTTCTTTTGCTATTTCTCCAATTTCTTTTAAAGGTTGTATTGTTCCTATCTCGTTGTTAGCATGCATGATTGAAATTAAGATTGTGTTTGGTTTTATAGAATTTTTTAATTGATGTAGTGAAATAAAACCTTCTTTGTCTACATCTAAGTATGTAACTTCAAATTGTTTTTCTAATTCTTTACATGTGTTTGTGATAGCAGGATGTTCTATTTTAGTTGTTATGATATGTCCTGAATCATGTAATTGTGCAACTCCTTTTAATGCTAAGTTATCTGATTCTGTGCCTCCAGAAGTGAAAATAATTTCATCTGGTCTTGCTTTTAGTTTTTTAGCTATGATTTCTCTTGATTCTTCTAAAGCCATTTTTGCTTCTTGTCCTTTTGAATGTAAGGATGATGCATTTCCATATTTTTCATTGAAATAAGGTAGTATTGCTTTTGTAACTGAATCATCTAGTTTTGTTGTAGCACCATTATCTAAGTATACTTTCATTTGTATTCCTCCTTTGCTTTGCATTCTTTTATGCATAGAGTGCAAAAATGTTTGTTAACTAAGTCTAGGATAGGTAGTATTGTTTTTTTGTTTAATGAGTAAATTTTTGTTTTTCCTTTTCTTTTTGAATTTACTATGTTACATAAGGATAATTTTTGTAAGTTGTGTGAAATTTTTGATTGATCTGTTTGAAGTTCTTTTGTTATTTGTGATACAGTTCTTGGTTTTTGATATAATAAGTCTATGATTTTCGCTCTTAGTTCTGTTGAAAGAACTTTGAAAAATAGATATGAGTTGTTTTTCATATGAAAGAGATATCATATGTAGTATATAAGTGTTTTGGTGTAACCCTTTTAGGAAAAGCGTTAACGGAAAAGATGTTGAAGGTAATGTAACTGTAAGCTTTTTTGGGAAAAGCTTAATTGAAAAATTGCGAAAAGTTTAAAAAGGTGTTTTTATTGTGTTTTTTAAGGTGATGGGAGAAGAAAATGGAAATTAGTGAAGATACAAGATTAGAAATACATGAGATGGAACTTACTTTAGCAGAACTTAGAGAAAAATATGTGGGCGATTCTGAAGTTTGGGATAAACATATTAGAACATTCTTAGATTTTGGAAAAAACCATGTAGTAGCTGCATTAGATGCTGGAGCAGACTTTTTTATAGTTAGGCCGGATCAATTACAAAAATTGGAAGTTGCTGTGCATATGTATAGACATTGTTTGCCTGAAGGTCATCCAATTAGAACAGAATATACAGGTGAACAAGTTGAGAGATATCTAGAAGTTGCTAGAGGAGAGGTTAATAGATTTAAGAGTAAGTAATTATTTTTTTTCTTTAAACAGTTAAATTTTAACCAAATTTTTTTCTTATGATTCCTGTTGCTGTTTTTATAACTAGATAAGTCCCACCTATAACTAAGGTTGGTGTAAGTCCTAATAATGCTGCTGAAGCTCCTGCTGCTGTTAGTAAAGCTGCATCTCTGTCTGTTATGAAGTTTATAATTTTATTATGGATATTTCTTGGAGTTTCTGTATGTGGGTCTAGTTCTAGTGTTATTTTTCCATCATGGAATATTTTTACCCAATGAGCTTCTTCACTAACTAAAATTGCAGTTGAATTTGGAACTGCTAAAG
This sequence comes from archaeon, assembly GCA_002688325.1. Classification (GTDB taxonomy): domain Archaea; phylum Nanobdellota; class Nanobdellia; order SCGC-AAA011-G17; family ARS1178; genus ARS1178. Next base: position 542 of record NZCS01000016.1, on the reverse strand, counting down.
TGATTCCTGCTGCTGCTGCGTGTTTTGTTCCGAAACCTGGAACTGTTTTTGATTTTTTTAATCTTACTCCGTTTGCTATTAAGGTTCCTTGATTTGTTAATAAAACTGCTCCATCTAGAGTTGCTAGTCTTTCTAAAGTGTCTTCCATTCCTTTTTCTGAAATAGATCTATCTTGTAGAATTTGAGGGAATAAAGGTTCGTATTTTCTTCTGAAGCCTGTTTTAGATCCTAAGATGAATAAAGCTCCTTTTTTATCTTTAGCTATATTTTTAGCTATTTGTAGAATAGTAGAATATACTTTTCTTTTTTTCATTGTAATGTGTATGTTGCAGTTGAAGTTTATAAAAGTTTTTAATTTTTATGGGAAAGTATTTGTAACTGTAAGCTTTTTTGAGAAAAGCTTAACCAAAAAAAGTTTTACATAATATTCTCAGTTAAAAAAGGAACTAATTTTTTTTCTGCAACTCTTAGATGTTGTTGAACTGTTTGTTTAGTTAATTTCATTTCTTTTGCTAAACCATCTAAATTTATTTTTCTTGGAA
>NZCS01000015.1 GCA_002688325.1 archaeon | reverse complement strand
TTATAACTTTATCAAATTTTTCTAAAAATCTACTCCCATAAACTACTTTTTCTCCATTTTTAATTTCATCAAACATTTTTACAAAATCAGTAGGATCATATTCTAAATCTGCATCTTGAATAACAACTACATCACCTTCTATATTATCTAAACCAGTTCTAACAGCTTTTCCTTTCCCATAATTTTTTTCATGTAGAATCAATTTTATATTTTCTATTTTTTTTAACAATTCCCTACTTCCATCTTCACTCCCATCATCAACAACAACTATTTCTTTATCTAATTTTAACTTCTTAACTTTATTAATTACTTCCTCTAAAGTTTTTACTTCATTATAAACAGGAATTATTATTGATAACTTCATATTAAAAAGAAAATTTCTAACTGTTTTTATAACTTTCGTTAATCAGGACAATATTCTTGATAAAAAACTTCCTCACAATTACCACAAGAAAAATCTAAACTTTCATTTTCTTCATTAATATCAATTTTTGGTCTACCAACAACTATTTTCTCACAATCATCACATCTATACCCAACATTCCAAGGAAAAGCCCAAGAACCAATACCAGATCTTTCTTGATCTTTTAATGGAATACTAGGATCTGGAAAAAATTCAGGAACAAATTTAACAGGTCTAGATGGTTTACTATCTCTATAACAAACAAAATAACCATTTTTCACAGTTACTCTTACTTCTCCAAACTTTTCATCTTCAGGAAACAATTCTCTTAATTCTTTTACATTATCAACAACTCTTCCTTCTAATTCTTCAGAAAAACTACTATATTCAGTTACAATTGCACCTCTTCTATACCCCAATCTAACCAAAGGATTTTTCCACAATTCTCTATATATATCATTCAATTTTTGTGAAGCTACCATTTTAAATCAAAATTATCCATTCTTAATAAACATTTCTCTATTCTACTTACTACTTTCAACTCTCTTCCACTTATCTCCATGTTTCTTACCTTTCACTTTACTTTCATAAAAACTCAAAAACCACATATAACCTCTAACAGGAATTAATTCTAAAGTCCACAAAAATTCTTTCAAACCTTTACTATAACTAAAAGCTTTTCCAGGACCTTCTAACATTTCTTTCAAAAAACTTTTCATAACAGGACTTTTCTCTCCATCTATTTCTACATCTTTATAATTTTCATAAGCTTTAGCAATTCTTTTCTTCTGCTCCATCCATTCATTAAGATTATCGGGATACTTAACATACACCTTACTATCTTCTACATAACCTAATTTCCATCCTTTTCTAAAAAACCAAAAAGGAATATAAGCATCTTCAGGAACATCTTTTGGAAATTCTTTAATCAAATTCCTAAAAGCAAATAAATATCCACTACAAGTAAAATATTTTCCTTTCTCACTTCTCTCTTTTCTTGTTAAATGAGCCCCTGCATCACATAATAAATGACTCCAATAACCCATCTTACTACTTTTATTATTCAAACTAACTGGCCTTCCCGTAACGCAACCTATTTTTTCATCTTTAAATTTATTTAAAATATTTTTAACTGAATTTTCACTTACAAAAACATCACCATCACTTAAAATTAATATATCCCCTTTAGCAATTTTAAATAATTCATGTAAAGCCCCCATCTTACCTTCACCTTTATCTTTAAAATATTTCACATGTTCATACTTTTCTTCATATTTTCTAATTTCTCTTTCTGTTTCTTCATCAGGAGCAGCAGCTATTAACTCATAATCTTCAATATCTTGTTTAACAAAACTTTCTATAGCCTTACCTATTGTTTCAGGTTCTTTGTACCCAGTTATTATTATAGATATCATTTTAAAGAAGAATTAGCAACATGTTTATAAATCTTTCACAAATTTCTTAAAGTATTCATATCTTTCAGGAACTCCTATATCTATCATTGGCCCATCGTACTCATAACTTCCAATTAATCCCTTATTAACCATTTCTGGAAAAATTTCTTTCTCAATACTAACTTCTCCTTCATTAATAAAATCAATCATCTCTGGTTCTAAAACATACACTCCAACATTTACAAAACCATTAAACTTTTTCTCTTTCTCTTTAAACGCAACTACCTTATCTCCTCCCAATTCAACAGTACCATAATCACTACAATCTTTAATTTTTTTAATAGTTAAAGTTGCCATATTCTTATGACTTTTCAATAATTCATCAAAATTCACATCAACATAAGCATCACCATTCATACAAATAAAAGTCCCATCAATTAGGTCCTTAGCCAATTTAATAGGACCACCAGTTCCTAATTTTTCTTCTTCTTTTGAATATTCAATATTAACTCCAAATTTACTTCCATCACCAAAATAATTTTCAACCTCTTCTTTCAAATGTCCTACACATAAAACTATATCTGTAATACCATATTTTTTTAAATTTTCAAATTGATAATACAAAAAAGGTTTTCCATTTACATCTAGCATACATTTAGCTACTTTTTTAGTTATGTCCCCCATCCTTGTTGATAATCCACCAACTAATAACAAAGCTTTCATTTTAAAATTATTTCAACTGCTTCTAAAAAATTATCCACAACATAATCTGGATTTGCACTTTCTAATTTTTCTCTATCTTCTTCATAACCAATAACACCAATCATTTTAACATTAACACTTTTTCCTGTTTCAATATCTCTAACTTTATCACCTAAAAACCAACTTTTATTAATATCAACATCAAACTCTTCTTTAGCTTTTAACAACATTCCTGGTTTTGGTTTTCTACAACTACAATTTAAATCTGGATGATGAGGACAATGATAAACTTTATCTATTCTAATCCCATTTTCTTTAAAAATATTTAACATATGATTGTTAAATTTCTCATAATCTTCTTCAGTATACAAACCTCTCCCAATACCACCACCTTGATCAGTTACAATTATTAATTTGTAATCAGTTTCACTTAATTTTTTCAAACCTTCAATTACTCCATCTAATAATTTAAATTTTTCAATCTCATGAATATGTCCTTCTTTATCCTCTATCAAAGTATTATCTCTATCCAAAAATATTGCTTTATTCATTTTTTCTAATAAAATAATATATAATCATATGTGCTATCACTAAATGTAAATCTTCAACTTTCCCCATGTGATTCAAAGGAACAATTAAACATTCTTTACATAAATCTTTTAATTTTCCACCATCAAAACCACCTAAACCAATACTAATCCCTTTTTCATTCCCAAATTTGATACCATTCAAAACATTTTCTGAATTTCCACTTCCACTAATGCCAATAACAACATCCCCTTCTTCCATTAATCCTTCTAATTGCTTACTAAAAACAAATTCATAACCTTCATCATTAGCTAAAGCACTAATTAGAGGGATATTATCTGTTAAACTAATAACTCTAAATCTTTTCTCATTCTCAATTAAACAACATTTATTCAAATCTTCAGCAAAATGACTTGCAGTTGCACAACTTCCACCATTACCAAAAATAAAAACTTGTTTATCATTCTCATAAGCTTTTTCTAAAATTTCAACTATCTTACTTAATTTTTCTAAATCTATATTATCCATCCCTTCTTTCAATTCTCCTAAATACTTTTTACTAAAATCCTTAAACATTCTTCCTCCACCATTCTAACATGTCTTTTATTGTTTCCTCTAATTTAATTTTCTGTTCCCACCCAGTTTTTTCTTTAAACTTACTACTATCTCCAAAAATTACAGGTTCTTCAGAAGGTCTTAACAATTTTTTATCAACTTCAATATTATAACTTAAACCAGTTAATTTTTTTATTATCTCTAAAATATCATTACCACTATAAACCTTACTCCCACTTAAATTATAAACTTCTCCTATCTCTCCCTTTTCCAAACACAACCAAAAAGCTTCTATTACATCTCTTACATCAGTTATTGCTCTCTTAGTTTCTAAATTACCAACACTAAACTTTTCTCTTTTGCCTTTCTCAATTTCAATAGCTCTTTTACAAAAATCAGAACAAACATCATTAATTTTCCTAGGACCAGTCGTATTAAATATCCTTACAGTTATTCCTTTAATCCCAAAATTTTTCCAATATTGATAAGTTAACATCTCTTGTCCAACTTTACTCACACCATAAGGATGTAAAGGTTTTAATTCACGAGTTTCCTTAACAGGAACTTCTTCTTCAGTAACATAACCATATTCTCCACTAGTACCAGCAACTAACACCCTACAATCTATCCCTAATTCTTTAATAGATTCAAATAAATTAATAGTTCCTATAACATTTGCTTCAATAGTATACCAAGGATCCTCCCAAGAAACAATAGGAAAACTTTGAGCAGCTAAATGATATATTTTATCGGGTTTTACCCTCTCAATTATTTCTTTAACCTTTTCTCTATCTCTCATATCACATTCTTCTAATTTACCTTTAACTTTATTCTTATCAGTTGTAGGAGTAAAATAAGTTCCATAAACATCATAACCTTTATCTAATAAAAATTTACTCAAATGACTTCCCATAAATCCACTAGCACCAGTAATCAAGACTCTTTCCATTTTTCATTAACTTCCCAAGTTTTCAAACCACCACCTTCAAAACTGAAATCAACAACTCTAACCCCTTCTTTCTCTAAAGCACTAACAACTTCGTGTTCTTTATTATCTTTACAATAAAATAACATATGTCCGCCAACACCCGCACCAGTCGTTTTAGCACTTACAGCTCCATGTTTAATACCTAATTCATATAACTTATCAACTTTCTCATTAGTATAACCTTTATGTAATTTTTTCTTTTCCTCCCAATCTTTTCTCATTAATTCTGCAAATTTACCTAAATCACCATTTTCCAAAGCCAATTTCATATCAAAAGCCATCTGTTTTTTGATATCTAAAGATTTTATTTTTTCTTTTTCATTATAAGCATCTTTTTGTTCTTTCAAAACTTTTTGTATCTCACCACTTTCACCTCTTCTACCGATATAAGCTAAAACCAAATGTTTCTCTAACTCCAACAAAGTATCTTCTTTAATCTTCAAAGGAGTAACTCGTACAAAATCATCACCTTTAAACTCAATAAAATTCAAACCACCAAAACAAGCAGCATAAGCATCTTGTCTCCCAGTTATATTTTTTAATTCTTCTATTTCTGTTTTATAAGCAACTTCAGAAATTTCATGTTTGTTCAACTTTTTCTCTCTTAAATGATTAAACAAACCAATTAAATTTACTCCTACTGATCCACTACTACCAACCCCTGTATTTGGTGGGATATCACTTCTCAAAAATATCTCAAAACCATGTCCTGGTTTCATAACTTTAGCAATAGCCTTCATCAAATCTAAATCTCCATCATATTGCATATTTTCAACATCATAAAAAACCTTACTAATCTTATAATCAGCAGACATCAAATTAACACTTTCATCATGTCTTGTAACTAAAGTTCCATAAACATATTTATTTATTGTAGTACTCAAAACAGCCCCTCCTTTTTGTTCTGTGAAAGGACTCACATCTGTTCCCCCTCCTGCAAAACTTAATCTAACAGGAGCTCTACTTCTAATTATCATTTCAATTCAACCCCAAACAATTCATAATCTTTTTTATCTCTAAAATTTTGATATACTCCTTTATACCATCTATTCAAACCTTTCCATTTAGGAAAACTAATAAAGAAATTTAACAAACCACTATAATACAAAAAAGGTTTATCAACTACATAAGCAAACCATCTTTGTAAATGTTCAACTTTCTTCCTATCTTCAATTTTTAACAAACTTCTTTCATAAAAATTACTTCCTATGTTATCATAATCCAAATCTTCCACATAACCATTCTCCCTACAATACTTTTCCAATTCTGTTCCAGGATATGGTTGAAAAATACTAACCCACGCATAAGTTGGTTTACATTTAATATTCAATTTCAAAGTTTCTATATCTTTTTTCAAACTTCCACCAGGCAAACCAATCATATTCTGCATCATAAATTTTATTTTATGTTTCCTTAACAACTTACAAGCATTCAATATCTCTTCCTTACTCATATTTCTATTCAAAACTTCATTTCTTATTTTGTCATCAGCAGTTTCAGCAGCAATATGAACACTATAACAATTTGCTTCTTTTAACATTTTTACAATTTCTTCATCAACCAAATTAGCTCTTACATGACAATGAAATGGTAGATTAATTTCTTTATATCTTTCACAAAACTCTTTTAACCATTCTTTATCTAAAATAAAAGTATCATCTTGAAAATAATTAACTTTTGTTGGATATTTCTCATTTACTTCTTTAATTTCTTCTATTAAATTATCAACACTTCTCCATCTTACTCTTTTTCCCTTACCTTCATACACTTTAGCATATTTCTCATTAAAACAATATTTACAATTAAAAGGACAACCTCTACCAGCAACAAAATGTTTTATGGGATCATTTTTTATTTTATCATACTTCATTACAATATCTCTATCTGGAAAAGGTAAAGAATCTAAATCTTCAATTAAACTTCTAACTGAATTTCTATAAACAACTCCATCTTTTTTAACATTTAAATTATTAATATTTTTTATATCTTCATTCTTATCTAACTTATCAACTAACTCAACAATCGCTTCATCACCTTCACCCATACAAACTACATCAACTCCATCTTCCTCTATCAAATCTTTAAAAAAAGTAGCATGAGGTCCACCAAATAAAGAAACAAAATCAAATTTACTTTTTAATTTATTATTTAGTTCCACAAAAGTTTTATGATTTCCAGTCATAACAGAATAAGCAACTATTTTTGGTTTCCATTCTTTTATCTTACTTTCATAATCTTCTTCAGTAGTTATTAAATCAGTTTTATGGCCTGCTTTTTTCAAACAACCACTTAATTGCATAATCCCCAAAGGTTCAATAAAGAATCCCTCCGTTATAAATAATATTTTCATTTGAATCACCAAAAGTATTACTTCTTCATACCAACAACTAATATTTAAATAAATGTATACTCTAAAATATATATTATAAAAAACACAAATCAATATAAACTACTAAACTAATTCCAATTCTATGAAGGAAAAAATAGCAATATCAATTGATTCTTCTTTACTTTCTTTAATAGATTCTTTATCAAATTCTCCAAGATCTCAAACAATAGAATCTTTACTAAAACAAGCAATGAAAAAACAACCAATTTCAACAGCAATCTTACTAATTCACAAAAATGATCAAAAACATTTACTTAAACAAATTGATTCATTCCCTTTAATACAACACCATTTTAATTTCCTAACAAAAAACAAAATAAAACAATTATACATAATAACAGAACCAACCTCTACAATACAAACAATAATAAAAGAACTTCCTAAAAATATCAAAACAGAAATTATTTCAGAAAAAACTCAACAAGGAACAGCATCTGCCTTATCTTTACTTAAAACTAAAATAAAACATTCATTCATTCTTATAAACGGAGATACTTTCAATGATTTCTCAATTCAAAACATGATAAATGAACATCTAAACTCAAATAAATTAATAACTATGGGTTTAATATCTTCACAAACACCACATAAAAGAGGAGCAGTTACTTTAGATGGTAATTCAGTTATAGATTTTAAAGAAAAACAAGAAACTCCTTCAAATATCATTAATGCAGGAATATATATTATAAAACCAGAAATATTTTCATTATTAAAAAATAAAAAATCTTTAGAAAAAGAAATTTTTCCAGAATTAGCAAAACAAAAACAGATTCAAGGTTTTTTTACATTTGGTAATTTTGTACATGCTCCTGAATTTTAAACATTTCTATAAGCTTTAAGCAATCCAAGTTTATCTCTCATATAATCTGATTTAATATCATGTTGTCTTAACTCAACAATTTCTTGACCTTGAACAACAAGCACCTGTAATTCTAAAACATTTCCATCAACTTCAATCTCAATATTATCTGTTCTTATTCCTCCAAAAAAATCATCTAAAGCACCATTCATAGGCACTTTTATCCAATCTTCATGAAATTTAGATAAAATATCTCCTTTCAAAGGATGAGTCCTAGCACTTTCATGATATCTTAAAACAACCCTTTGTCCTCTATTCATCTTTAGAATTCTTTCTGCAACATCTAAAATACTCTCTCTAAAACATCCTACATAAGTTCCTTCAGTTCCAAATCCTTTAAAATCTTTAAAATGATCCATTTTCCCCCAAGCAATATATAGAAATTTACTTTATAAACGTTTCTTTACCAATTCAACATCTTTAATTTCCAATTCAGCAACATTCTCACTTTCTTCTTTCACCTTACTTTTGATCTTTAATTTCTTCTTAAACAAAGGACAATTTAAAACTAAAGATTCCGTTTCTCCACCTTCACCAGCAACATTCAAACCAATTTTTTCATTCAACTTAACTAACTTATCAATATCTTTACTATCAATTACTTTCCCTAACCACTTTTTACTTAAACCATCAGCTGCAATCTTAACAAATATAAATTCAAAACCATCTTCAATCATCTGCCTCATTTCTAATTCCTGATCCATATGCCATAAAGGACTAAATATCTTCAATCCTAATTCATCACAAACTTTCTCAATTCTTTCTCTTTGATAATTACTAAATAATGCTCCAGTTATCACACCTTCAATACCATATTTTTTCTTAGCTTCTTCTAAAACTTTTTTCAAATCTTTTAACTCATCTTCCTTATTCCCTTCTGTCTCACCCATCAAAAAATCTATACCTATAGCTTCACTTTGCTTTTCAACCATCTCAACAGGACTATGGAACATAAAACTATCTTTATTTTTACTTTTAATTCCAATCATACAATTAACATCATAATTTTGTCTCATCATAACATACATTGCATAAATACTATCCTTACCTGAACTTACCAAAGCACCTAACTTCAAATTATGATCTTTATAAAATCCTCTCAAATATTCAGAAATATATCTAAAACCATTTTTCTTACTTAACTTCTTCAAAATTTTATGAAAACCACTCCCATATTGTGCAGCTTTCTTCTTTCTTTCACTTATTTCTTCACTCAAACCTAATTTTTTACCAATATCTCTTAAAATTATCTTATTTCTATCTTTATTTAATTTAAACTTCTCATTAACCTTCAAACTATATTCAACTAATTTCTTATCTAAATAAGGTAATCTTAATTCTAAACCATTATACATTGTGACTACATCATCCCTATACAAATCTCTTTCATACATTTTCAACAAACCACTTAAACATTCTTCATTTACATTTCTTGAATTTTTATGTCTTTCATAACCAGCAAATATTTCTTCACTACCTAAACCACTAAACACAACTTTCTCCTTCATTTCCTCACAAGCAATAAAAAAAGGCAAAGCAACTCCAACTTTTACTACATTTGTATCTTCAATCAAAGGAATTATTTTTTTCAAATACTTTTCAACTTCATTTTCTTTAATCTTAACAACTTCTAAATCTAATTCTAACTCTTTAGCAACTTTAATTGCATATTCTACATCTGAACTATTTCCAATACCAGCAACATAACATCTAAATTTACATTTTAACTTCTTAAATAACAAAGCTAATACAACTGAATCTATACCCCCAGAAAATAACAAACCAAATTTTTTACTAGGAATTCTTTTTTTAACACTTTCTTCTAATAACTTTTCAACAGTTTCATTAATATTTTTTTTCATTTCAGGTTTAATCTTAAAAAATTCTCTTTCTTTAAATTTAAATTTATTATTACTAACATCATAATCTAAAATCTTCCTAGGATTTAATTCAATTGAATTCTCCAAAACCTTACCTTCAGAAGCAAAACTAAAACCTTTAACAAAACTAAACCAAATTGGCTTTACACCAATAATATCTCTAACTAAAACTAACTTATCATCTCTTAAATAACCAAAAGCATAAACTCCATCTAATTCTTCTAAAACTTTCTCTAAATCTTTTTTCTCTAACAACAAACTTAACAATTCAGAATCATTTTTAGCTTTTAATTTATACTTTTTATTTAATTCTTCCCAATTATAAATCTCTCCATTAAAAACTAATACCCCTTTTTTTACAATAGGTTGTTTCACATGTCCTACAATAGAATGTAAAGAATGACCTAAAGCAAAGTTTTCTTTAAAATAAACATTATCTCCATCTTTCCCTCTTTTCATTAATTTTAATCCACTTCTAACTACTTTAATTGTTTCTTTATTATTAAAACTTCCAATGATACCACACATAGAAATTTAACTGTTAAAAGCGTTTAAAAAGGTTATGTAACATATATTTTCTAGTCAATACTTCTTATCTTCAGTACCATAACTAAAAACTTTATTTCCAAAACCAGAAAAAAATCCTTTATAATAACTCAAAAATAAATCTTTTTTGTTAATATTTTTTAAACTTTTTAAAACTAAATTCCCAAAATATAATGGAATAAAAATAGGTAAAAACTTATTGTGTTTCCTATTTAAAATTACTCTCCCTCTTATTGAATGAAACATCCTAAAAGCAGGAATTTCTCTTTCTTCATCAGCATCATGATAAACTCCAGTATCTACTCTCTTGATTTTATACTTATTTTTCATTCTCAAACAAAAATCAGCATCATGTTCTCCTAAAAACATTCTATCATCTAATTTAAATTCATCTAAAACTTTTTTCTTTATTAACATTAAACCTCCACCATAATAATCTAAATCTTTATCATCATATTGTCCTTTATCTTCTTCATTTTTACCAACACTAAAAACCTTAGAAGTTATTTTATTTCTCTTATAACCAGCACTTATTAATTTTTTAGAATTTAAATAATAAAACTTTCCAACACCTGCACCTATATCTTCTTCTTGAATATTATTAATCATCTTTACTAAAAAATCTTTATCATAGAAAACATCTTTCTGTGTCATTAAGATATATTTTCCACTTGCTTTTTCTAAAGCTCTATTAAAAGCAGCAGGACTCCCTAAATTTTTTCCATTTCTTACAAAAATCACATCTTCAAATTCTTTTTTCATTAATTCTTCTGTATTATCACTACCATTATCAGTTATTATAATTTCATAATCTCCATCTAACTCCTTTAATTTTTTAACTGTATTAACTATCTCAATCCCTTCATTAAAACTTAATAATATAATTGACGTATCTACCATTTTTACAAGAACCTCTTTTTTATTTACACACCCAAAAACTTCAACAACTCAAACACTAAAAATGCAGGCCATACAAAAGCTTTCAAAATTCCTAAAACTCCATTCCAAAAACCTGTTGCTGTTGAAATATAATATATTGCAGCTCCCAAAACACCTAAACAATAAAATCCTCCACCACACGAACTAGCAAAATTTCCACATTTTTCTTTTTTCATTTTAATTTTCTCCTTTAATCTCTCTAATATTCTTACAAACCTCTTCAACATCCTCAAAAGGCATATGAGAATATATTGGTAATGATAAAACTTTCAAACTCATTTCTTCTGTTTTAGGTAACTTCAAATCTTTAAATTCATCCTTACAACTACTCATCCAATGAATAGGAGGATAAAAATACTTTCTAGTATGAATATCTCTTTTCAACAATTCTTCTTTTAATTCATCTCTTCCTTCATCAACAGTTATTATCAAATCTTTAAAAGTACTCAAACAATTTTCAGGAGCACCTAAAAACTTCACTCCTTCAATACCTTTCAAATTTTTCTTATACAACTCAGCTAATTTATTTCTTCTTTCTATATAATAATTAATTTTTTTCAAAGCTTCAATACCAATAACAGCACACATTTCAGGTAACCTACCATTTAAACCAATTCTTACAGAATCCATATTTCCAGGAACTTGCATACCATTCTTAAAAACAACTCTTAAATCTTCTGCAAATTTATCATCATTAGTTGTTACTATAGCACCTTCACCAATACCCATCGTCTTACTAGGATCAAAACTAAATATTTCTCCTTTCCCAAAATTTCCAAAATATTTTCCTTTCCATTTTCCTCCAAAACCTTGAGCAGCATCAATAAACAAATCTACATTTTTTTCTTCACATATTTCTACTAACTCATCCATCTTTGAAATAGAACCAAACATATAAACAGCTAAAACTGCTTTTGTTTTTTCATTAATATTTTTCTTAACCTCATCAACATCAATATTACAATATTCATCACAATCAACCAAAACAGGATCTAAATTATTCCATTTTAAAGCATAATAAGTATTAGCTATTGTAAAACTAGGCATTATAACTTCACCTTTGTCAACTAAACTCATACAACCAATCATTGCACTAGTATTACTTGGACCTGCAACAGCATGCTTAACCCCTATTAACTCAGCAGCTTTTTCTTCAAATTCTTTAACATATTTATGATCAGAAACCATTCCAGTATCAAATATCTCTTTAAACCTTTCTTCTACATCTTCATATTTTGGTAAAGTAGTTTTTCCAATTGGAATCATTTTACTCCCTCCTTCTTTATTTCCTTACCTGGTACTCCAACAACAGTCACATTTTCTCCAACATCTTTTGTAACAACACAACCAGCACCTATTACTGAATTTTTACCAATTTTTTTACCTGGTAATATCGTAGCATTAGTTCCTATAAAAACATTATCTGAAATTTCAACTGCTCCAGCAATATTAACCCCAGGACTTAAGTATATATTATTTCCTAATTTACAATCATGATCTACACTTACACTAACACAAAACACATTATTATCTCCAATTTCTGCATTTGGATTTAAAATACAATTTGCACCTAAAATATTTCCTTTACCTATCTTAGCTGTCCTATCTATACAACAACTTTTATGAATTGCATTAAAAAACTTTTCTTCACTTAATTCTTTAAATAATTTCTCTCTAGCTAACATGTAAGTACTTCCAAAAGCAACTAAAACTTCTCTATCTTCTATTTTCTCTAAATCTTTTACCTTACCCTTAACTTCATAACCATTTACTTCTCCTGTGGAATTATCATCTAACAAAACTACATCTTTTACATCATTACTCTCCAAAATACCTAAAACTGTCCTTCCTAATCCTCCTGCTCCTAGAATTACTTTCATATTCTTAGTTTTTACAGTTAAATATATAAGTTTATCGCAAAACCAAAACATTAATTAAAGACATCAATTTCTCTTCTTAAAATGTCTCAACCAGATAATTTAAAAGATACAAAAGTACTAAAACATTTCACTCACTTAAAAGAATCTATAAAAAACTTACAATCTCCAATTTCAATAGAACTTCATCCTTCTAATAAATGTAATTTAAACTGTCAAGATTGTGGTTACAGAGCCTTACTAAGTTATCATGGAAACGAAAAAACATTCTGTATGATACCAAAAGAAAAATTATTAGAACTAGCAGAACAATTTAAAAATCTAAATGTAAAAGCAATTACAATTTCAGGCGGTGGAGAATCTTGTTTAAATCCAGCTCTACCTGAATTTCTTCAAAAACTTCAAGAATATAACATAAAATATGGAATAGTTACAAATGGAGTTTTTATGAACGAAAAAGTTCTAAATGAAATAGTCAAAGGAGAATACGTAAGATTCTCTCTTTACACAGACGAAACTTTAGAACAATTACAATCAACATTAAAACATATAAAATCTTTAATAGAACTAAAAGAAAAAACAAAAACAAATTGCATCATAGGAGCAGCTTTACTAATAGATGTTCTTGATTACAAAGAAACAGGAGAAATCGTAAAAGAATTAAATAATCTAAATTTATCTTATATTTCATTCAGACCAAAAGAATACCTAAACAGAAAATTAGACAACAGAAACTGGGATGAACCTATAGATTACCTAAAAAAAATAGAAATAAAACATTCTCACAATTTAGAAGATCTAAAAAGAAGAATTTCAGAATTACATGAAGTAAAAAATTATTCTGCTTGTTTATCTCTACATCTAACATCCCATATTGATGCAAATGGAAATGTTTATCCTTGTTGTGAACAAACAGGAAATAAAAAATACCTAATGGGAAATATTTTTGACAATACTTTTGAAGAAATATGGAAATCTGAAAAATATGATTCTTTACGAAAAGATTTAAACGCTAAAACCTGTCCTTATTGCAGATATAACCTAAAAAATATAACATTACATAAAGCTCTAAAAAATGAAATTAATTTAACTGATTTTGAAAAAGATACAAAACATGCTCATGCTGATTTTTTGTGATTATTGTTTGTCTTTGTGATAAAAATCTAAAAAAACTAACACATCTTCTAGTTCTATAAATGCATAAGATAATCTAAATGGTCTAATATAAATTTCTCTTGTATTCTTTCTTTCATGTTTCATCGGTTTACCTATTTTTGGATTATCAACTATCTTTTTAATCTGTTTTTTCAATTTATCTTTTAACGAAGAATCTTTTATTCTAGTTATTTTCTTTTCAAAGATAGAATCAAATTCAACGATCACCATTTTTTAATTTCTTTTAGAAATTCTTCTTTTTCCATACTCTTAAATTTACCTTCATCTCTTCTTATCCAAGCTTCTTCTGTTCTTTTAGCAAATTCTAAATCTTCCTTAAAATTTTTTCTTAAATCTCTCATTCTTTCTATAATCCATTGATGATCATTTTTAATTACAACTAATTTCTCACCTTCAGGAATACCTTCTCTTATTTCATTAGGTATTACAATTTGTCCTTTTGAACTCATTTTTGTTATAGCAAATTCCATATTATATCACCAAGTAAGACTAATCTTACATCATATATAAATCTTTCGTTTTAGAATTATATTAACTTCAAAACAAACTTAAACAGTTAAATTTATTCCTCAAATATTTTCATTTTTATAAATATCAATAATTTCCTTTAAACCATCTTCAACACTAACTTCTGTTTCCCAATCTAACATTTTTTTAATTTTACTAACATCTGCTTGTCTTCTACTTGCAATTACATCCCTTTTTACATACTTAACTTCTAATTTTTTATCTAACAATCTTAAAATTTCTTCTGCTAACTCCTTAACTGTTGTTTGTTTTCCACTCCCAACATTAAAAACTTCATTAACAACATCACTTTCCATTGCTTTTATATCTGCTTTTATAATATCATTAACATGAACCATATCCATACTTTGATCTCCACTTCCATGAATTTCCGGACTTTCATTATTAAGAACTTTTTCTACAAACTTATCAACTACAGAAGTATAAAACGCATCTAAATTCTGTCCTTCTCCATAAACATTAAAATATCTTAAAACTATATAATTCAAACCTTGCTCTGAAAAAAACTTTAACAAATACTCAGAAGCTAACTTAGAAATACAATAAGGTGTTACAGGATTTTTTTTATCATCCTCATTTACTGGTAACTTCTCTGGATTTCCATAAACAGATGCAGAACTTGAAAAAATAACTTTTTTTACTTTATTTTTTAAACAACTTTCAAAAACATTAAAACTTCCTTTTAAATTTATATCTAAAGATTCTTCTGGAAATTCTAAACTTCTGTTAATAGCAACAGCAGCTTTGTGAAAAACATAATCTACATCTTTAGTTGCTTTGTCTATATCTTCTTTATTTCTTAAATCTCCTTGTATAAATTCAACTTCATCTGGTAATCTATTTTTTCCTTTAGATAAATTATCAAAAACTCTAACTTCATAATTTTTTTTTAGTAAAGCTTTAACTAGTTTTATTCCTATAAATCCGTTTCCACCAGTTATTAGGACTTTCATTTGTTTTTGTTAATATAGAAAAGTTTATAATCCTTTTGTAACTGGTTCGCTTTGCTCACAAAAAAAGAAAAATATATAAATGACTGATATATAATGATATTACAATGGCTGAAAATAATATTACTCAAATGCTTGTATCTGGCCATAATGATTTAGAATGGTTTAATTCTAATCTAGACATGTTAAAATCTAGATATAATAATATGTTTGTTGCTTTTCATAACAAAAAAGTTCTTGGTGCTAATGAAGAATTAAAGGATTTAATGCAAACATTAAAAGAAGATAGCATAGATACTTCTAATATTTTTGTTAAATTTATTAGCAAAATTAAGATTATACTTTAGTGAGTTAAATGAAAAAAAGAATACCATTACAGATAATAGAAGGAAGGTTAATATTAACTGTTGTTATAGAATGTCTTAGTCTTAGAATTCACAAACAAATAATGGATTTTGTTATTGATACAGGAAGCCCAGATTCTTATTTAAGCAATAAAGATGTCATGGCATTACAAATTCCTATTTCTGGTAAATCAACTAAAGAAGAAGTAGATCTTGGAGGTTCTAGATTTAAAATAGTAGATCTTCCTAAATTTAAAATGTATTTATTGGGTGAAGATAAAGAGAAAGACCATATCGATTTGGATGTTGCTCTATCTGCATTGAAAACAACAAAAACTTCTTTTAAAAAAGTTAAAACAGCACAAGCATTACCTTCTATTCTTGGTTTAGATTTTCTTAGAGAACAAAAACTTTCTTTACATGTTATACTATCAGAAGACTTAGCTTATTTAGAGGTTGATTAAAAAAAGGAGGAAAAATGAAACAAAAACTACTAAAAACAGGATTAGAATTAATGAAAGGTAAAAACCTAACTGTAACTAAAGAAGTAATGACTAAAATAGAACCTTGGTTAACAGAAAAAGGAGCAATAAAACTAAATAAAAATAATTGGTTATTCAGTAATGGAAAAAATTCTTGTTGTCTAACTACAGATAATTTGTTTAGGAAAATAGTATAATAACTTTGTAAAGTAATAAAATTATTCCAGTTATTGCTGAGACTATTCCTATAATTGCTATTATATTAATTATTATTTGTTGTGTGTTCTTGTCCATTATACTCAAGATAATACAAAGATATTTAAATTTTAACCAATTTCCTTAGTTTTATGACCTGTTACTCACATTCAAGACTCGGAACATTCCAACAATGTAAATACAAGTATAAATTAAACTACATAGATAGAATAAAAACTGATTTAGAAAGTATAGAAGCTTTTATGGGAAAACTAGTTCACGAAACTCTAGAAAAACTCTACAAAGACCTAAAATTTCAAAAATTAAACAAACAGATCAAGATGGCAATAAAATTGATAAATTAATAAGCCATGTAAAGTTTAAAGTAGTCTCCCCAGAATATTATGAAAAGAATAAAAAGAAAATAAATCAATTATTAATCAAGGTTGAACCAATAAATTCCAGGATTAGTGACGAATTACAAGGTGTTGATTTAATTTGTGGTAGTATATTTCAATATTTAGAGAATGATAATTCAGAGTATTACAATATAATTAGAAGTAAAGTTATATTAAGTGAAGAAATTTAAATGCTACAAAACCTTTTCTACTCGATGACCTCACCACAAAAGCAATGAGTACTTTCAAAAAGGGTTTTATATGTAACAAAAAATAAGTATATAGATAGGTATATAAATCTTTCGTAAATCTTTTCTAAAAGTAAATCAACAACCAACTCCATATTCATTACATGAAATAATCTTAACAGTTTCAATAATCATCTCATATTTTTTTAAACCCAGTATGTCTAATATAATCTGTTCCCCAATATATTTTGCAATTAACTCAGATGTTTCTTTTTTATATTTGTTATGTTTTATCAATAATTCATTATATGATTTATTTAAAGAATCATACTTTTGTTCTAAATTCCCATACTCATTTTTTAATTCTTTATTTTCAAAATAATAAAATACTGAAATGACTAATAAAATCAAGATTATGGATTTATACTGAGAATCTTCCATAAAATTATCAAAGAATATATTTTATTTAAATTTTTATATACTTTACTATCTTTCAGGGCGGTGGGTGGGGCACGATTTAAATTATTATTCTCTTTATCTTTTCCATTTCATTCTCCATCTATAACCCTCAACGCAACCTTCAACGCCTCCAACCCATCCTCACCACTAACTAACACATCTTTATTATTAACAACACAATCAACAAAATGTTCAATCTCCAATTTCAAAGGTTCTTTAACTTCAACACCAACTTCTATCTTATCACTAACACCAACATTCCTAAAACCACTAAAATCAATCCAATCTTCTAATTCTCTATTCCTACTTTTATACAAAACCAACTTCTGATGTATATAATCTAACTCAGCATAACCCTCACTACCAGTAACATACAATTTCCTAATTTTAATAGGAGTCAACCAATTTGCTTCTATAAATCCACTAAATTCACCATAATCTAAAAATATATGACTATAATCCTCAGTTTCATGATGATCCAAAACTTTCCCCATCTTCCCAACTATCTTAACAGGTTTCTTACCAAATAAATAACTAAAAACATCTATATCATGTATCGCACTATCAACAACCACATTTACATCATTAATCCTTAAAGGACTAACACCAACTCTTTTTGCAGTTACACTACTTATTTTCCCTAATTCTTTATTATCCAAAACTTTCTTCAAAGCCTGAACTCCAGGATTAAATCTTTCTATATGCCCAACCATCAACTTAACATTTTTTTCTTTAGCACATTTAATTATTTCCACACCTTCATCAATTTTATTTGCAATTGGTTTTTCAATTAACAAATTAATTCCTTTCTCAATTACATCTAGAGCAACTTCCCTATGTTTATTCGTAGGAACTACAATAGAAATAACATCTAATTCCTCTTTCTCCAACATCTCCTTATAATCCAAATAACCTTTTACATTATGCTTCTCACTTATTTCTTTCATAACTTCCTCATTCACATCAGCTACACATTTTAAAATTCCTAATTCAGAATAAATCCGAGCATGATTCTTTCCCATTACTCCTACACCAATAACACCAGCTTTCATTTAAGCACCTCAACTATTTTTTTCAAATCTTCTTCTTTCAAACCAGGATGAACAGGCAAACTTAAAACTTCTTTACAAATTTTTTCTGTATTTTCTAAATTTAAATCTTCATTATAACTTTCTTGTTTGTAAATTGGTTTATCATAATAAATTCCATATCCTATTCCATTTTCTTCTAACTTTTTTATAACTTCTTCTCTATTTTTAACTCTAACAGTATATTGATGATACACATGCTTTTTTTCTTTTTCAGTTATAGGTTTTTTAACATTTTTTAAATTTTTATCATAAAATTCTGCATTTTTTCTTCTTTTTTCATTAAAAACATCTAATTTTTCTAACTGCTTAATACCAATAACTGCATTCATATCCATCATTCTATAATTATAACCTAACACTTCATGTTTATACCTTTCTTTACTTCCATGATCTCTTAACAATCTTACTTTTTCATTTATCTCATCATCATCAGTAACAATCATCCCACCTTCACCAGTTGTCATATTTTTACTTGGATAAAAACTAAAACAACCTACATCTCCTATTGGTAATTTCTTACCTTTATACTCAGCACCATGAGCTTGACAACAATCTTCTACAACTTTCAAATCATTTTCCTTAGCTATTTTCATAATTCCATCCATATCACAACTATTTCCATACAAATGAACAGGCATTATTACTTTTGTTTTTTCATTTATTTTCTCTTTTATTCTACTTTCATCTATATTATAATCATCTTTTATATCTACAAACCTAACTT
>NZCS01000014.1 GCA_002688325.1 archaeon | reverse complement strand
TTAGGATTAAAATTTAGAGAGAATATTAAAGAAAGATTAATTTGTCCAATAGTTTCATATAATAATTTAAGTAAAAAATATCTTTTTGAAACAAAACAAGAAACTAAAATAACTTCTGTTGGTAATGGAGAAAAACAAAAATTTGATCAAACAGATTTGAAAATTCTGAGATTTTTAGCAAAAAATGCGAGAACTCCTTTGATCGAAATGGCTTCTAATTTGAAATTAGATAGTATGACTATATTTCATAGGATTAAGAAATTAGAGAAAAAAGAAATTATACAAGGTTATAAAGTAGATTTAGATTCTAGAAAATTAGAAAGAGATTTTTATTCAGTTAAAATAAATTTAAGAGATATTTCAAAAATAGAAAGTATAAAAAAGTTTATCTTAACAATTCCAGAAATTATAGCAACAACAGAAGCTATTGGTAGTTATGATGTTGAATTTGATTTAGAAGTAGAAAATTCAGAAAAATATTTTAAGATCTTAGAAGATTTAGAAACAAAATTTGATTTTATCAGAGAAGTTGTTTATTTTAGAGTTTTAAAAAATTATAAGATTTTGTATATGCCTGAAGTATAATTAATAGTTAAAAACATAAAAACCATAAGTTTATAAACAGTTAAAAAAGTATTATATTAAGAAAAAAAGTATGATTTAAGAGAAAGTACTTGCTCATTATGAACATTTTGCTTTTTCTAGAGAAGTGCTATTTTAAAGGTAAAAAGAATGAAATTTGAAGATATAGGATTAGATAATGAAACAGTTATTTCAATTAATAAATTAGGGATAACTATACCTACTGAGATTCAAGGAAAATCAATTCCATTAATTTTAGAAGGAAAAGACGTAATAGGTGAAAGTGCAACAGGTTCAGGTAAAACATTAGCTTTTGGTTGTGGTATTACAGAACATGTTGAAAGTAAACAAGGTTTACAATCATTAATTTTAACACCTACAAGAGAATTAGCTGAACAAGTTAAAGAATCATTAAAAAAATTAGCAGCTAATAAACAATTAAAGGTTATTTCTGTTTATGGTGGAGTTTCAATTAACCCACAGATTTATGATTTAAAAAAAGCAGAAGTTGTAGTTGGTACACCTGGTAGATTGTTAGATCATTTACAAAGAGGAACAATAGATACTTCTAAGATAAATTTATTAGTTTTAGATGAAGCTGATAGAATGTTTGACATGGGATTTTTAGATGATGTAGAAAGAATAATTGAAAGTTGTCCTAAAGAAAGACAAACTTTGTGTTTTTCTGCTACAATTTCAGAGAAAGTTAAAAATTTAGCTAATAGATATATGAAAAATCCAGCTAAGGTTGCAGCTAAGAACCAAGTTGATCCAAGTAAGTTAAAACAAGCTTATTATGACATCCATAAAGGAATGAAGTTTTCTTTATTAGTTCATTTGTTACAAAAAGAAAAAAATGGATTAGTAATGGTATTTTGTAATACTAGAAGAAATACTGATTTTGTAGTTAAAAATTTGAAAAGTAATAAAATAGATGCTATTGCTATTCATGGTGGTTTAACTCAGAATAAAAGAACTAGAACTATTGATATGTTTAATAGTACAAAAGTAAATGTTTTAGTTTGTACTGATGTTGCTGCTAGAGGTTTACATATTGATAATGTGTCTCATATATATAACTATGATATTCCAAAAGATCCTAAGGATTATGTTCATAGGATTGGAAGAACAGCTAGAGCAGAAGAAGAAGGACAAGTTATTAATTTATTATGTGACTATGACTATGATAATTTTGGAAGAATTCAAAATGATTATAGATCATTTGTGATTGATAAACTTGAGAAACCTTATGTTGATAGAGTTGAGACTGTTAGAGATAATTTTAATGGAAATTCTAGATTTAGGAATGGAAACAGAAACGGTAACTCTAGAAATTTTAGAAGAGGAAATTCTGGTAGATCTAGGGGTGGTAGTTCTAATAGATTTGGAAATAATTCTAATAGATTTGGAAATAGTTCTAGAGGAAATTCTAATGGATTTAGAAAAGGTAACTCTAAGTTTAGAGGGAATAGATCTAGAGATAGTGATTCTAGTGAAAATTCTAGAAATAGGGAATCTGGTAGATCTAGGGGAAACAATTCTAGTAGATTTAGAAATAGTTCTAATAGATCTGGAAATAGTAGAAAACCTAATTTTAGAAGAAGTAATTGAAGTTAAAATGTAAGAAATTTAACTGAAAAAAACAGTAACATTTATATGGTAGTAATTGACTTTTATTTATAAAATGGCTGAAAATGATGAAAATAAGGGGAAAATGGAAGATAACATTGAATTAGGTGGAAATATATTCCTAAATGGTGTTGGTTCATTAGATAGAGATAATTTGATAGTTTTAAAGAAAATGGTAGGAACTTATGCTAAAGAAATTAGTGAAAAACATGAAAAATTTGAAAAATTAACTATTACTTTAAAAGATAAAGAATTAGAAGCTAGTGTGGTTATAGATGGAAAAGAAGTTAAAAATAATGTTAAATATGATAATTTATTTATGGGTTTAGATGAAGCTTTGAAGAAAGTTCAGGAAGAAATTTAAAATTCTTAGGAGGATTAAATGACTCAACGAAAAGGTGGATCAAGAAGAAAAACAAGAAGTAAATTAAGGAAAAACGTTAAAGATAGAGGTAAGATTAGTTTACAAAGATATTTACAAGAGTTTAAAAATGGAGAAAGGGTTATTTTAAAAGTAGAACCAGGCATACAAAAAGGAGTATATCCTTTAAGATATCATGGTTTAACAGGAAAAGTAGAAGGGAAAAAAGGAACTTGTTATGAAGTTTCAATAAATAATATGGGGAAAAGAAAAAGTTTAATAGTACATCCAGTACACTTAAAGAAAAATGATTGAAATTATAGAAGAAAATCCAATAGAAATGTTGAAGGTTAAACAGATATTGAGTAAGAAGAAGGAATTAAGTGAAAGAGAAGGTAAGGTTAAAGAGTATATTGATGTATTTGGCAAGTTAGATGTTAAAAAAAGTGCTGAATTAAGGAAAAAATTAAATAGTTTGGAAATATCCAGATTAAAAGATAGACATATTACTAAAATTATTGATTTGTTGCCAGAAGATGTGGATGATTTGAAAGTTTTGATGGCAGGAGAACCATTAAGTTTAAAGCAAGAGGATATTAAAAAGATAGTAGATGTGGTGAAGAAATTTGTTTGAAAGTTTGAAAGAAAATGTTGAAAAGAAATGTAAAAGAAGAGAAGGCAATAATTTTAGATTTTTTGCCTCATGGTTATCCATTCGATACCCAACCAATGTACAAAAAGAATCCTATAGCGCAAGCTATTGGTGAGAATCATTTCGTTCTATTAGAATTAGTTCCTAAAAAAGGTGTTTTTTTACAACCTTTAGAAGAAGTTTATATAGGAGAAGAGAAAAGAGAGAAAATTCATCATGTTATTGGTAAGATTGAGATGGATAAGTTAACAGAAACTGCTAAAGGTGAAGTTATTGAGATCATAAAAGATATGGTTAAGAAAGATGAGAAAAGATTTGTTGAGTTTTTTAATAAATCTCAAGCTATAAATGCTAGAAGACATCAGATTGAATTATTACCTGGAATTGGGAAAAGATATATGTGGGATATCATAGAGCAAAGAGATGAAAGAGAATTTGAAAGTTTTGCAGATATAAAAGATAGAATAAAGTTAATTCCTGATCCTGAGAAAGCTATAGTTAAAAGAATATTAGCTGAATTAGGTAATGAAGATAAGTATAGGTTATTTGTTGAGGTTTAGTTTCTTTCTAGAACAGTTAAAATAATTTTTACAAATAGTAAACTTTTTAAATGGGAATTCTACTTTAAAAACAATGAAACAAGAATTTAAACACTTAGTAAGGATATTGAATACAGATATCAAAGGTGAAAAGAATGTTAGTTATGGATTAAGAAGAATTAAAGGAGTAGGTTTTAATTTTGCTAATGCTATTTGTAATAAGATAGATTTGGATAAAACTAAGAAATCTGGTGATTTAACTGATGAAGAAGTTAAGAAAATTGAAGATGTAATTAAAAATCCTAAAAAATATAATTTTCCAAGTTGGTTGTTAAATAGACAAAAAGATTATGTTACTGGAGAAGATAAGCATGTTACTGTTGTTGACTTAAAGTTAGAGAATGATTTTGATTTAAAAAGATTACAGAAAATAAAAAGTTATAGAGGTTTAAGATTATCTTGGGGTTTACCGGTTAGGGGTCAAAAAACTAAGAGTAACTTTAGAAAGAGTGGAAGGAGTGTTGGTGTTATGAAGAAATCTGTTAAGGTGCAACAAGCTCAGAAAGGTGGAGATAAGAAATAATGGGAGATCCAAGAAAAAGAAGAAAAAAATATAGTACTCCACAACATCCATGGATTAGAGAAAGGATAGATAAAGAAAGAGGTATCATGAAATCTTATGGTTTGAAAAATAAAAAAGAAATTTGGAAAGCAGAATCATTATTAAAAAGATTTAGAGAACAAGCTAAAAAATTAATTAGTGATACTTCTGAGCAAGGTAAGAAAGAAGAAAAACAATTGTTTGATAAATTAATTAAATTAGGTTTAGTTGATAAAGAGGTTAAAGTTGAAAGTGTTTTAGATTTAGAATTAGAAGATGTTTTAGAAAGAAGATTACAAACTTTAGTTTTTAAAAAAGAATTAAGTAAAAGTGTGGATCAAGCTAGACAATTTATTGTTCATGGACATATTAATATTGGTGATGGGAAAATAACGGTTCCTTCATATTTAGTTGGAGTAGATGAAGAAGGATTATTAGGATTTAATAATAAATCTGATTTGAGTAGTAAAGATCATCCTGAAAGATTTGTTAAAAAAGAAAATACTAAGATAGTTAAGAAAGAAGAGAACCTTTTAGAAAAAGATTCAGCAAAAGAAAAGAAAGAAAGTAAAGAAAAAGGTGAGAAGAAAAAAGAAGTTAAAAATGTAGAAAAGAAAGAAGAAAAACCAACTAAAAAAGAGAAAGTTGAAACTGAAAAAGAAAATAAAGTAGATGCTAAAGGTCCTAAAACAGAAGTTCCTAAGGCTGAGGATTTGGTAAAATGATAAAAAGACAAAGAACAAGATGGGGAATCGTACATATTTATAGTTCTTATAATAATACAATTATACACATAACTGATATTTCTGGAAGTGAAACAATTTCAAAAGCTTCTGGTGGTATGGTAGTTAAATCTGATAGATTAGAAAGTAGTCCAACTGCTGCAATGAGTGCTGCTAAATTAGCTGCTGAAGGTGCGGTTGAAAAAGGGATTACTGGAGTTCATGTAAGAGTTAGAGCTCCTGGTGGTCATAATGGTCCAACAAATACTGGTTCTGGAGCACAAGCTGCTATTAGAACATTATCAAGAACTGGTTTGAAAATTGGGAATATCGAAGATGTAACTCCATTTCCACATGATGGATGTAGGAAAAAAGCATTTAGAAGAGGAAGGAGAGTATAATGGAAATTAAAGTTTTGAACAAAGAAGAAGAAAAAGTAAGTTTTATTTTAAAGAAAATCAATCCTGTAATTGCAAATACTATAAGAAGAACAGTTATGGAAGAAGTTCCTGTTTTAGCTATAGAAGATATTACATTTAATAAGAATAGTTCTGCTTTATTTGATGAAGTAGTAGCACATAGATTAGGATTAGTTCCTTTAGTAACTGATTTGAAAAGTTATAATTTATCAGATGATTGTAAGTGTAAAGGAAAAGGTTGTGCTATGTGTCAAGTAAAATTTAAATTAGATGTTAAGGATGAAGAAGTTGTTTATGCTTCTGATTTAGTGTTTAATGATTCGAAAGTTAAAGCTGTTTATGGTAAGATGCCTATTGTTACTTTATCTAAAAAACAAGAAGTAGTATTAGAAGGTGTGGCAGAATTAGGAAAAGGTAAAGAACATAGTAAATGGTGTCCTGGTTTAGTTTATTATAGAGAATATCCTGAAATTGATGCTAAAAAAGGTAATGAAGAAGCATTTAAGGTTTGTCCTAAAGATGTTTTCGAGTTTAAAGGAAAGTTAAGTGTTAAGAATTTAGAAAATTGTGATTTATGTAATGCTTGTACTGAAGTAAGTGATGTAGAAGTTAAAGGAAAGAAAGATGAATTTATCTTTTTTGTTGAAAGTTTTGGACAATTAAGTTGTAAAGAAATATTAGTTCAAGCTACAGAAAAATTTGATAAAAAATTAGATGAGTTTGAAAAAGAATTAAGTAAGCTTAAATAAAGCTTTGGTATGGAAGTTTTAGGCGGAAGTGCCAGAGTGGTCAAATGGGCTGGATTAAGGCTCCAGTGGCTTAGTGCCTACGCAGGTTCGAACCCTGTCTTCCGCAAATAATCTTTTTTAGGAAAAAAGCTTAACCAAAAAAGATTACAGTTAAATAAAGAAAAGTTTAATCAAAAAATTAGGAAAAAACAGTTAAAAAATGAAAAACAAACGAGAAATTCAAAATTTGCAGTTAAAAAATTTAATCGTTAAATTAAGAGAATTAAGTAGAGAGAAAAATGTTAAGTTATGGAGAGCCGTTGCTATAAATTTAGAAAAACCTAGAAGAATTAGGAGAAAAGTTAATATTGCTAAAATAGAAAAACATTGTAAAGCTGGAGAGACTGCTTTAATTCCTGGAAAAGTTTTAAGTTTAGGGGAATTAAAAAAAGATGTTAAAGTTAGTGCTTATCAATTTTCAGAAAAAGCTAAAGAGAAATTAAAAGGAAGTATGAGTATAGAAGAATTAATGAAAAACAATCCAGAAGGTAAGAAAGTGAGGTTAATGGGATGATAATTGATGGAGAAAATTTAATTGTTGGAAGATTAGCTAGTTTTGCTGCTAAAAAAGCACGAATGGGAGAGAAGATTGTAATTGTTAATTCAGAAAAAGCTGTATTTTCTGGAAGTAAGAAAGATGTTTTTGAGAGATTTAAAAGAAAAAGAAAAATGGGTAATGTTTTTAAAGGTCCTTTTGTAAGTAGAACTCCAGATAGAATAGTTAGAAGAGCTATAAGAGGGATGGTTGATTATAAGAAAAGTAGAGGTATGGAAGCTTATAGAAGAATAAAATGTTATGTTGGTGTTCCTGAAGAATATAAGAATGAGAAAATGGAAAAATTAGATGAAGCTAATGTAGGAAAATTACCAAATTTAAAATTTGTTACAGTTGATGATATTTCAAAATTTTTAGGAAAAAATGACTAAAAAAACAGTACATGTTGCCGGAAAGAGAAAAAGAGCAATAGCGAGAGTTACATTAAAAGAAGGTAAAGGAATAATTAGAATTAATAGTAAATTATTAGATACTTTTGAAAAAGGTTATGTTAAAGATAAAATCATGGAACCAGTAGTTTTAGCAGGTGAAATTGTTAAAAAAATTGATTTTAATATCAATGTTAAAGGTGGTGGTTGGAGTAGTCAAGCAGAAGCTAGTAGATTAGGTATTGCTAGAGGATTAGTTGAATGGAGTGGAAGTAAGGAATTGAAGAAGAAATTTTTAGATTATGATAGACATTTGTTGATTGCTGACGTAAGAAGGAAAGAAGTTACAAAACCGAATGATTCTGGAAAAGCAAGGAGTAAGAGACAAAAATCGTATAGGTAAGATGATACAATTAGAAAAAATGGATTTAAAAGATTGGATGTATGTTTTAGCTATTATAATTATATTTGTAATACTAATTTTAAGTTTTTTTAAAAATGGTTAAAGTAAATTTAGCGGATATTTTGTTTGTAGTTGTGATAATAACATTTATAATTATATTTGCATGGAGAATTTTTGGTTCAAGTCCAACATTAGATCAAGCTGGTTTAGTATTTTCATTGTTATTTTTGGTTTTAGCTTTTGAAAGTAGAAAAGATTCGAAAGATATAAAAAGGGAATTAAGTAGAGATTTTAAAGAAATAAATGAAACATTAAAGGAGATTAAAGAAAAACTATGATTATTCCAATTCGTTGTATGAGTTGCTCAAAACCTGTAGCCCATTTATGGGAATCTTTTAAGGAAGAAGTAGAAAAGGGTAAAAAGTCTAAAGAAGTTTTAGATAAATTAGGTTTAGACAGGTATTGTTGTAGAGCTTTGTTTTTAGGACATGTAGATTTATTAGAAGAAGTTAGTAAATTTAAGAAATTTTAATTCTTTTAAAGAAATAATAAGAAGTTAATAATAAAACTGTTAAGATAATATTGAAAAAAGTAAAAATTGGAATTTCTGTTTCTTGTATACAAGAACAAGTTACTGTTGCTGTTGGATCTATGTATGAAACTGAACAATCTTCTTGAATTAGAGTTAAACAATCATCTGAATATGTTTGTCCTATAAATGTACATGTTTT
This sequence comes from archaeon, assembly GCA_002688325.1. Taxonomy (GTDB): domain Archaea; phylum Nanobdellota; class Nanobdellia; order SCGC-AAA011-G17; family ARS1178; genus ARS1178. The sequence continues at coordinate 2,086 of NZCS01000014.1, read as the reverse complement.
TGTTTGTTGTTGTGAATCTGGACATATTGAAGGTAATAGTGGATTACAAGACCATGAACATTCTCCTTCTGATATTGTAGATAAGCAATCAAATCTATCATATTTACAATCAAAATCACAAGATAATAACCCTGAATCATAACCTCCTAGAGTTTCACAAGTTCGATCATTTAAGTCTATACCATCACATTGTTCTCCTGATTCTTTTCTGTTATTTCCACATATTGGGCCTGGTTCGTAGGATTCACAATTAGAAATATCAAAGAAACAAGCATCTGATTTGTCTGATGTTTGACAACCTAAAAAATCTTCTGAAGGGAAACCAAAATCTCTACATGTAAAACCATTTAAATTTGGATCTCCAGGGTCACATTCTTCTCCTGGATTAATAACACCATCATCACAATAACTATTTGGATCTGGATCAAATGGAATACAATCTGATGTATCTAAATGACAATTATTATTACATTTTAAATCTCCTTCTTCAAATTCATCAAAATCAGAACATTCTAATCCATTTAATTCATTTGTATCACATATTTCTTTATTATTTATTTCTCCATTACCACAAACTGGGGGGTCCTCAATTAGATCAAGTTTACAACAACTTGCATATCCAATGCCTGGAACAGCTTCTTTATCATTAAAATCTTCTTGGACAAACCAAGAATTTCCTACAGGTTTAGAATAGTCTTGATCATCATTACTGTCAGATCTATCCACAAAACCTCCACCAGTTAAGAAGTAATCACTAAGACATTCGATAGATACTCTAGTTATATCATCTGGATAAAGACCAGATACAATACTTTCTTCTTTCACTTCTACAGTACAATCCAATTCATAATCCTCTATTTTGCTTTTTGCACATACAGCATAACAAGAACTTCCTTGTACATTAGAAGCATCATCATCACAATACCATCCATTATTATTTAATGGACTTAAAGAATCTTGATCTCCTCCAGGAGTTAGAGTATTTGGAGCTAATCCATTACCAACTAAAACATCTTCAAAACCACCACCCACAACTTCATATCCAGAAGGACAATAAGTTTTAATTCCATAATCTAATCTTCCTGTTTCACTAACTACAATAGAATCAATTTTACTTGCATCACAACATACAGCATAACATTTACTACTAGGACTTGAATCTTCACAATAAAATCCATTATTTTTTGGAATTCCATATTTTCCGATAGTACCAGCCCATCCTCCACTCATTATTGTATAACCAGGGCTACAACTTGCTACGGACCCACTTGGTCCTGCAGAAACTTCCACAGTTTCGCAAATATTATTAAGAACTATTAATTTTATTGATTTACAGTAACAATCTCCTTCTGTAGAACATGTAGCTGTTTCTGTTGCAAGGCAGTTTATGTTACATTCTGAATTAGCTTGACAAGTTTCTGTATCATCTGTTGATGACATACATCCTGAATCTGCTAAATCTATAAGATTATCATTATCGTTGTCTAAGTTGTCAGAACATTGATGAGTTATTGGTGGTGAACTTGAACAATCTTCATCATCTAAATCTATTTTGTTATCACAATCATCATCTAGGTTGTTATGGCAAAGTTCATCTGCAGTTGGGTTGATATTTGGATTTAGATCATGACAGTCTTCATTTTTATCAAATCCATCTCCATCTTTATCATTATCACAGTTATCTCCAATTCCATCACCATCTATATCTGATTGACTTGGATTAAAACTTAATGGGCAATTATCTTCGTTATCCAATATTCCATCTCCGTCTGTATCACAATCATCAGTACATTGTGTTGATTTACAGTAACAATCTCCTTCTGTGGAACATGTTGCAGTTTCTGTTGCAAGGCAGTTTATGTTACATTCTGAATTAGCTTGACAAGTTTCTGTATCATCTGTGGATGACATACATCCTGAGTCTAAAGGATGATCTATTTTTCCATCGTTATCATTATCTTGACCATCTGAACATTGGTAAGTTATTAGTGGTGATTTACAGTAGCAATCTCCTTCTGTAGAACATGTAGCTGTTTCTGTTGCAAGGCAGTTTATGTTACATTCTGAATTAGCTTGACAAGTTTCT
>NZCS01000013.1 GCA_002688325.1 archaeon | reverse complement strand
GAAACTTTCTTTTCACATTTTAAAAGCTCAATTAAACAAGTTATTAAAACTGAGTATCTTGCATTCATTCTTGTATTCGGTGCAGTACTTGGATGGGCCTTAGATTTTATCTTTTCATATTCTCAGATTTATTTTAAATTAATAAATATCCCCATAGTTTTATTTGGAATAATTTTCGCTTTTGAAGCACTTATTGAAGGTATAGGTGGGTGGTCTGCAGATAAAATCAAGAAATATTTTTCTTATAAAAGCATATTCTCCTCTTCTTTATTATTTACTTTATTAATAATATTTCTAATGAGTTATATAAGGAGCTATATTGGAATTCTTCTTTTCTTGTTGGTTATGTTTATAAATGGAATGTTCCGAATTATCAGAAGAGGCTATATCCACGATAGAGTTAAATCATATAATAGGGCCACCATAGATTCTATAAGTACATTTGGAATGTCAATATTAATCATAATTTTTGAACCAATCTTTGGAAAAATTGCAGATATTTATTCAATTCAAACTTCATTCTTTGTATTAGGATGTATCTTGTTTATTTATACAATATATTATTTTATAACTAAATTTAACCATAATAAATTATTTACTAAATATTAACTGTTTATCATATTCAACAATTTTCTAATTCATCCTCAAAAACCTAAATCTTTAAATACTCATAATATTCATTTTTAACTAACAATAAGGAGGTAAATCAATGAAAACAGCAAAACTTGTTACAGGAGCAATCTTAATTCTTATAGCCATATATCTTTTAGTAACAGATACAACATCAACTTTAAAAATAATTGGTGGAGTTATAGGAATCATAGGTTTAATTGCATTAGTTATGTCATTTAAATCTAAAACTTCAAAAACTCCTCAAGAACCTACAGAAAAACCTGTAGAAACTAAAGAAGAACCTGTAGAAATTAAACAAGAAACAACAGAAATCAAAGAATAACTTTTTCTTTTTTTTACTTTTTAATATAACTTAAACAAAAACATTTATAAATCCCTTTTTTATCTTTTTACCTATGGCAGATGAACAAATAAGAATGCCTTCTTCAGGTGGAGGCTTAGTAAGATATTTCGAAGATTATAAAAGTAAAATAGAATTTTCACCTTATGCAGTTATAGTTATGATAGTTATTGTTATTTTTATTGAAATTTTAATACATACTTTAGGAAAATGATACCTGGAATAAATCCCAAACAAATGCAGAAAGCAATGAAGCAATTAGGTATGAAACAAGAAGAAATAAACGCAACAGAAGTTATCATAAAAACTCCAGAAAAAAACTTACTAATTTCTAACCCACAAGTTTCTAAAATTAATATGATGGGTCAAGAAACTTTCCAAATTACAGGAGATATTTCAGAAGAATCTTCTATTTCAGAAGAAGATATCAAAATGGTTATAGAACAAACTTCTGTTTCAGAAGAACAAGCAAAAGAAGCTCTAGAAAAAAATAATGGTGACTTAGCTAAAACTATAATGGAATTAAAAGAGTAATTTACTAATTCTTAAGATAAACACAACATTTATATAGTTATATACACTTATACAACTACATGAAACAACTATTACAACAAAAAACAGTTTTACATTATCCTCAACTAGACACAGTTCTAATGGTTGAAGAATTCATTAAAGATCACTCTGGAGAATTCAAAAAAAAATCTTTATGGGAACATCTACCCAAAAAAACAATGTATCAAACTTTTTGTGTTATTTTTGATTACTTATCAGATTCAGGAAAAATAGCTACAGACAAAGAAGGTAAAATAGCATGGATTTGGAATCCAGAATTAGTAAAAAAATATTTATCTAAACCACATCTTTTTTGGAAAAAATGAAATCTAAGTTAGTATTCGGAGATGAAAAAACAAAACTATCTTTTGAAAAATTAAAAACCTCGAAAACAGAAGATAAAAAATTATATAACTGGTTGACAAGAGCTTTTGAAGATTTAGAAGAAAATGCTTTTTCAGGAATTCAAATACCTAAAAAACTTATTCCAAAAGAATATGAAACAAAATTTGGAAAGTTAGATAATCTTTGGAAATACAATCTTCCTAATGCTTGGAGATTAATCTACACAATTGGAAAAGAAGAAATTTTAATACTTTCAATTGTTTTAGAATGGTTAGATCATAAGAATTACGAAAGGAGGTTTAAATATTGATACAAACAATCTTAATGATTTTTCAATAACATTTTTTCTTTTTTCGTGAGCAAAGCGAACCAGTTACAAATACATTTCTTTTACTATTTTCTTAAACAACAACCTCAAACTTCTCAACTTTATCCCACCAATTAACAAAATTAAACCAAACAAAACCAATTAAACCACTTAAACAAATAGCTATTAATCCACCAATCCATATTCCTAACAAACCTTTTCCTAATACAAAACCTCCAATATAACTTAAAGGAATTAGCAATACAATAGATCTCAAAAATCCCATAACAAAAGCTGGTAAAGGTAAACCTGCACCTTCAAAAGCACTACTATAATTAACAATCATTAAAAAAAATAAATCTCCAATTAAAGCTAAAACTAAATACAACATCCCAATATTTACAACATCTACACTTAAACTAAATAAACCAATTATTTTTCTAGAAAAAGGCAATATCAATAACATCAATAACAAAACAACACCTAAAGAAATTCTATTACCCACTTTAACTGTTTCTTTAACTCTTTCTAAATTTTTCACACCAACATTCTGTCCAACAATACTCATAACAGCTCCACCAATACCAATTAATGGTAAAAATACAAAACTATCAATCCTTGCTCCAACTCCAAAACCTGCAACAGCTTCAACACCAAATCTAGCAACAAACATAGTCAAAACAAAAAACCCAATAGAATTACTAACATTAGCTAAACTTGCAGGCAAACCAACCCTAAATATCTCTTTATTTATTTTATAATTCCACTCTTTAAATTTTAATTTAATATGTTCTTCTTTACTAATATAATAAAATCCAATTAAAACTCCTATTAATCTTGATAAAACACTTGCAATAGCTGCACCTTCTAATCCCAAATCTAAAACAAATATAAACAAAGGATCTAATAATAGATTCAAAACAGCAGAATAACTCATAATCTTCATAGAAGTAATCATTTCTCCCATACCTCTAAAAATTCCATTTAAAACCCATAAAATAAACATAAATATCAAACCAAGGAATATTATTTTAGCATAACCAACAACCGCTATTAATAATTCTCCTTCTGCACCCATAAAACTAAATATTCTATTACTTAAAAAATACCCAAAAATACTCAATAAAATTCCAACAACAGAACCACTTATTAAAGAATTTGAAGCAACCTTCCCTGCTTTTTTATAATTCTTCTTACCCCACAATCTCGAAATAAAAGAAGTTGTTCCTATAGAAACTCCAGAAGATAATGCTATTAAAAAAAACATAACAGGAAAAGCCATTGAAATAGCAGCAATTGCAACATCACTTATCCTACTTACAAAAAATAAATCTACTAAGCCAAAACTTGTTTGAAAAAACATAGCTAAAACAATTGGCCATGCTGCTTTTACTATATGTTTAAGAATATCACCTTTTGTAAAATCTTTTTTCATTATCTTTAATTTAAATTAACTATTTAAAAAACTTACCATTCATACCATTTATCTCTATCTCTTAAAACATAACACCCATTTTCAACATCAAATACTTTTTGTTCTGCCATCTCTTCTAAAGTAACTCTAATTAATACATCATTTCTATCTAATCCTAATTTTTTAATTACCTCTTCAACAGATATACTTTCTTTAGGTTTACATACTTCTAAAATCAAATCTCTTATAAAATACATATAAAAATGCAAAATAACAACCATTAAAAATTTAACTGTTTAAAGTTATTCTTCAGAACCATAAATTTGTTCATAAACTTGTTTTCCTTTTTCTGTTGGTTCATAAACATGAGGTTCACCATCAACATGGCTTACTAAATCAGCTAAAAGTAACAAACCTATTAAATTATCAGTTGCCATTATTTTTCCCTTTTTTACAGCATGTTCTAAATGAGTACCAAATAATTCAATTCTTTCACCAACTTTTGCAACTAAAGTATTCCTTAAACTTGTATAGTCTATTTCTCCCATTTTATTCTCCCATCACCTAAAAAACACAATAAAAACACCCTTTTAAAACTTTCCTTAAAAAACACTTTCAGGCAAATAATCTTCTTTAATCACACCATCACTAATACTAGAACTATAATCTTTAACCATTTCATTATCTCTAAAATCTTTCAAAAATTCAACTAAAGTTTTATTCCTCAATTCTATTTCTAAAACCAAATCATAACTTCCAAAAGTTTTAAACAATGAAACAATTTCTTTTTTATTTTTACAATAATTAATTAATTTCTTATCGGCTTCTAAACTATAATCATTTAATCTAATTAACAAAACAAATCTTCTTATCCCTAACTTATTATGATCAACAACAACTGAATATCCCTTTATAATTTCCTCATTCTCCAATTTTTTCTTTATTCTTACAATTGTCTTAGGATCTAACTTAACTTTCTTACTAATATCAACATAACTTTTTCTTCCATCTTCCAATAATATTTTACAAATCTCTAATTCTTTATCACTAATTTCAATTTTCTCCCTATCCCCAAACAATATATTTTTTTCTTCTATAAAATCATACTTAACAATAACTGGTAAAATAACCAATCTATCAATTTTCTTAAATTCATTCAACAATTCTTTTAATGATTTATTGAAATGAGAAATATTTTTACAAGAAAAAATAACTTTAAAATCCCAACCAATACTTAACTTTTCTATCTTAACTACATCTTCATGTTCTTTCAAATATTTTATTAAATCACTATTGTCTTTAATTCTAAAAAATACAATAAATTTAATCAAACCAAACCTAGATCCATCAAAAATTGTTGTATATTTCTTAATAATTTTGTTCTTCTCTAAACTATGGATTAAGTAATTAATTGACTGTTGACTTGTTCTTAGTCTTTTTCCTAGTTCTCTCGACGTTAATCTTGAATTTTTCCTTATTTCCTTAACTAATCTTTCAACTTTTTTCTTCATAATTTTGTATAAATGAATTAATTTATATAAATATTTCCTTTTTACAAAAAATACCATAACAACTTTAATTAACATTTTAAGCTTTTTAACTATAAAATGAGTATATATTCTGTTGAAGACTTAAATAAAGTAATAGAAAGAACTGGTTATGGTAATCCTGAAGCTAATTTTCCAATAGTTGCAATTTCACAAGCTTACTTTGAACCATATAATCCAGACGGAACAAATTTTGAACAAGATCGAGTTTTAGGAGAACCTTGCGATAGAGCAGATTTAGGAACTTTAGTAATTGCATTAATGCCTTCTGGTTTTTTAGGTAGAAATATACAAAGACACGAAAGAGTATTACCATTCCAAATCAATAATGATCAAACTATTGATTGGGTTGAGAGGTATCAAGATCAAGAACTTTTACATGATTTCACTCAAGAACCATATACAGAAGCACTTCATAAAGTAGCACAAACAATCCAAGATTATCAAGAAAAATTAACAGATTTAAAAAGAATTCCAGATAAACAACTTATTGCAGTTTTAAAACAAATAACAGGAGAAGATTCTTCAGTTTATCTTCCTAGATCTATTGAAGAAAGATTAAAAGAAAAACAAGAATCACCTTTAGTTCCAGAACCAATAACAGCTTAATTTTCATTGAAGGAAGTTTTTTATTCTACCCTTTAAACTACTTCCTTCTTTCCATTTTCACTTGGATAACAAAATTGTTCCCAATCTTGACCATGTAATCGTTTAGTCCCACGAAGTTCTACATATCCTTCTTTAATCAATCCTTTAACAACATCTTTAACATCTTTTTCAGAAGTACCTTTTCCATTATGTAGATATACAACTTGATTAACTACCCCTCTACTCTTCCATCTACCAGGACTTTCTTCTACAACACTCAAAACCAATTGTTCAATCTCACTTAAATCTTCCATTATTCTACCCCACAAAAACCATCAATTTTCCCTTTTTATACTTTACTTTTTATAAGAATTAATCATCTTTACTATCATACTTTGCTTCATACATAACATATAATTCTAAACCACTTTCTGTTCTTTTTTCAATATGTGCCAATATCCCCTTTTTAGTCAGTTTTGGTCCACGATCATCTTCTTCTTCATAATCCATCTCCTTAATAAAATCAAGAACTTCATCTCTATATACTATTTCTCCCATAAATAAAACAAAAAATAACCACTATTTAAACATTTATATTTTCCAGTTTTTTCTTTCCTTTTTTGGTTAAGCTTTTTTAGAAAAAGCTTACAGTTAAACCAACTTTTCCTTTTACTATATAAATACTTAAAAATTAACATATCTTTACTTAAAATATGAAAGAATTTACAGATTTAATTAAAAAAGCAAACACTTCTTACAGAATAGCAGATCACTTAACCTCAACAACTTTCCCATTAGTAAAAGACCTTAAAATTTCAATTACAATCATAAAAAATCTAAATCACTCTTTAAATTCATCAATGGAAGCTTTATTATTCCTAGAAAGAGCTTTCAAAAGAATTCCTCAATATGAAAACAACTTTAAATCAAAATTCAACATTTTCAAAGAAAAAGTAGCACCAAAATACAATTTAACTGAATTTCTACCATTAATACTAGAATTACAATCAATAATACACCTACACAATACTTCAGAAATATCATTCATAAGAAAAGATAAGTTCATAATAACCACAGAATCCTTTAAAACAAGGACAATTACCATAGAAAAAATAAAAAACTATATAAGTGAGTCTAGACCCTTTATAAACAAACTAAATAAAATACTATTAGAACATGAGAGAATTTTCAGACGATGAAGTTAAGGAAGAATTGAAAAGGGTAGACCATCTAATCTATGTAACCCTAAAATACACTAAAACAGGAGATGTTATTAGAAATATCATAAAACGGATGATATCTACCTTAGATTTAGCTATTATAGAAGCATTAGAAAATTCAAAAAAAATAAAAGAATTACCTCCTTCTCCTATTCAAAAAGTAAATGAATTAAAGAAGATCCATAAGGACTCAGATGACTTAATCTCTTTCTATTTGCTCTTAAAAAACATCATAAAATCCGAATATGAAGTAAAAGAACAATATAGAAAACATATGACTTTAATTACTCCTTATAAAAAAGTAGATGTAGAAACTTTAAAAGAATTTCATCAAAAAACCATTAATTTTGTAAAATACCTAAGAGGAGAAGAAATTGACTAAATTTGTATGTTTAGCTTCTGGAAAAGGAGGCACAGGTAAAACTACTACAACTTTAAACTTAGGCCTAGCTTTATCAGAATACAGAGATGTAACTGTTATTGATGGTAATTTATCAACTCCAAACATTGCCTTACATCTAGGAATTCAAAATTTACCTAGTTACTTAAATCACGTTTTACAAGGTAAAAAAAAGATAGTACAATCTATTTACACACATAAAAAATTAAAAGTTATACCTTCTTCTATTTTTATAAAAGATATAAGAAAAACACCATATAAAAAACTAAAAACAGAAATTAGAAAGTTAAAAGACCTAACAGATATTGTTTTAATTGACTCTTCAGCAGGCCTATCAGACGAAGTTGTAGCTTGTATGAAAGCTTCAGATGAATTATTAATAGTTACAAATCCAGACTTACCTTCTGTTACAGATTCTCTAAAATCAGTAAAATTAGCAGAAGAACTAAAACTTCCTATTACAGGAGTTATAGTAAATAAAACAGCAAATAAACATGATTTATCTAAGAATGATATAGAAAAAATACTTGAAAACAAAATTATTGGAGAAATTCCAGAAGATTCAAATGTTCCTTCGTCTATTAAATTAGCAAATCCAGTTATACATTCCTTTCCTTATTCAGAATCAGCAAAAGCTTACAAAAGATTAGCAGCAGAATTAACCGGAACTGAGTATGAAGAAGAAAGTATTGTTACTAAAATCTTAAATTTCTTTGGCTTATGAAAATGAAAAAAACTTTAGAAAAAATATTAATTCCAACAACATTTAGTCTAGCAGCAATTATAACAACAGATGCATTAATTAAAACTGCAGAAACAATATATAAAATAACAAATTATTCTAAGAAAAAATCTTATTAAAAAAGAGGTCGCTATTAACCTTCTCTGCAAGCAGATCAAGTTAACAGCTAAACAATATTTCATTCACCGAAATGAACTCCATATCATCTATAATTACTATAATTTAATACTATATAAAGCTTTTGGTATTGTAACTACTTATAAGAAACTACATATACTTAAAAACAATAACTTTAAATACATTAATTTCTTCATATTTCCTACAATGAAACGATGTGATTTAGTTCATCACTAACCTTTTTTCTAGTTACAACTATAACAAATTTTATAAACTCATATTCAATTCTATAAACTATGGTAGTTGTGGTGTAACGGTTAGCATGGAAGCCTGTGGAGCTTCAGGAGGGAGTTCAACTCTCCCCTACTACCCTTTCAAAGAGGTGCAAAATGACTGATTTATATCCAGAAAACAAAAGAATCCAAAATTACTTATTCAACATATTTAGATCTATCTCTAAAAAATACGGTTACGAAGAAATAGAACCACCAATTTTAGAATCTGCAGAAATTTACAAAAAATCAGGACAAGAAATACCAGAACAAATGTATTCTTTCAAAGATAAATCTTCTAGATTACTAGCTTTAAGACCAGAAACTACCCCATCAATAGCAAGAATGATAAATAACAAATCCTTATCCCTACCAATTAAATGGTTTTCTATATCAAGATGTTTCAGATATGAAAGAACTCAAGCAGGCCGCAGTAAGGAATTCGATCAATATAACATAGACATGATTGGTTCTACTTCAATGCAAGCAGATGCAGAAATCATAAAAACTTTAGTAGAAATCTTAAAATCTTTAAAATTAACAAAAAAAGATTTCTTCATAAGAATCTCAAACAGAAAATTAATAGATGACTTACTAAAATCAATAAACATCACAAACATAAAACAAGTATCACAACTAATTGATAAAAAAGATAAATTACAAGAAAAAGATTTCAAATTAGCTTTAAAAGATTTAAAACTTACAAACAAACAAATTCAAGATTTACTAAAAATAATAAAAATCTCTTCATTAGATAAAATAAAAATTGAAAGTTCTGGTTTAACTGAATTAAAAGAATTATTTTCATATTTAAAATCATATAATATTTTAGATTATTGTAAATTAGACTTATCTATAATGAGAGGATTTGATTATTACACCTCAACAGTTTTCGAAGCTTTTGACACTAAAAAACAATTCAGAGCTATAGCAGGAGGAGGAAGATATGATAATCTAGCTTCATTTCCAGGAGTTGGTTATGGTTTTGGAGATAGAGTTATTCTTTTATTATTAGAAAACAAACTTCCTAAACTAGAAAAACAAGTTGATTATTACATTGCTCCAGTTAATAAAAAAATAATACCAAAAGCAATTCAAATAGCAGAAAAACTAAGAAAAACTTCAACAGTTGAATTAGACTTACTTAACAGAAATTTATCAAAACAAATAAAATATGCTTCTTTAATAACAAATAATCTAATTATTGTTGGAGAAAAAGATATTAAAAACAAAAAAGTAACTTTAAGAGATCTAAAAACAGGCAAAGAAAAAAAGATTTTAATATCTAGATTGTAATTCATAAATCTTTATAAATGTAAGATATATATCATGACATATGTCTCTTGGAAGAATATTACAACAAAAATCAGCTATAGTTATAGATAGATTATTAGATGATGAAAGTTTAATTACTTTTTCAGTTACAAAACTATCTCCAGATACTAATGATCCTGCATTCCATCAATATCTTAAAGCTTTAGATAGATTATTAGATCAAAAAGGAATTCAAAATGGATTAGTTAAATTTTTACATGATACTCCTGGAGCAGTTAGAAGTTATGATAAACCACGAATATGCATATTGGGTTCACAAGAAAATGCAATACAAGAAACTGAATATTTATTAAGATTATTACAACAATGTCCAGAAGGACCTATTTTAGATAACATAGAAGAAATTGATAAATCATTTTATTTTTACAGATCCCCACCAAAAACCATAGGAGAACTTTTAGCTGATGTTAAACAAGAAGGAAAAAGAGTTTTAGAATTATCTGTAGGACCAGTTTGTTATTCTCGTGAAGAATTAGAACTAATAAAAGAATTATTTATACCATCAATCTATGAATCTCCAACACCAAGTTAATCTTTAAAAACATCTGCTTCATAAATTCTTTTTTCCCATAACATATCTACATATTCTATTACTTCGCCTGTTTTATAATCTTCATGAAATGGATCACTAGTTAAATGTTCTCTTTTTAATTCTTCATCTACATCTAACAAATTTAAATATTTCTCTAATGCTTCTTCAGATACTAAACTTAATTCTTCCCCTTCATAATAATAAATATTTCCAACTAAATGTTTTACAATATGATTAAAACTAGTACTTTCACCATTTAAAGGCATATCATACATTCTAAATATTTCTTCTAATCTTGCATACATTTCCATACTAGAAAATAGAAATTTTCACCTTATAAACTTTTCTATCTATTACTACTTAAAAAAAGTATCATCTACCCAAATATCTTTCAAGAGGACATAATACTCTTTCATCAAACCCTCTCCAACATTCTTCTAAAATTCTTAAAGGAAACTTATCAAATAAATAATCCATAGAGTTCTCAACTAATCTATCTACAACTTTATCAACACGTTCTAACATATTTGGAGACATATGTAAATAATCTATTCTGCTTAAATCAACCATTTACTTCACCTTCTTATAAACTTCCCCAAACAAAGTATTTCCAGTTACAGTTAGAATAAAACCTACAAGACCCATACTAATAAAATTTCCTACATAAGGAATCATAACAAATATCAAAGTTACAAAACTTATTAATATTATATATCCAACAAAAATCAAAAAAACTTCCAAATATTTCAAATTAAAACTTTTTCTAATTATCTTCTTAATATCAAAAGCATCTTTAAACTTCCATTTTTCAACATAACTCATCATAACCATAGGTAATATATATAAAATAACCAAAGCTAATAAAACTCCTAAAATAATACCAACTAACATATTACCCACCATAAAATCTGTAAAATCTTGAAAAATAATCGCTTGCATCCCTGTCATACCACCAAATATCAATAACACAACAGCAATAGGTAACATATAAATAATCGAAATAACCATATTCATCAAACCTTTAACAAAATTATCTAAGGTCCATTCTGGCAATTTATTCTTTTTATTCATTGTACTTTTAGCACATTCTAAACCATAACCTTTAACAAAAATATTCAGAATAGGAAATATGGATAGCAAAACACCTAACAAAAACTTATTCCAATCTTGAAAAGGTCTTAAAATTGCTTTTTTATATTCCATATTAAACATCTACTTTCTCTTTATTTAAATAGATTTCTATATCATTAAAGTGTTCTTCCTGAACTAAATTAATCCTATCATTAGCCAAATGAACTAAAGGAGTAAACACACCTATTCTCTCCTCTCTTTCCTCACTTTTAACTAATTCACTAAACATCATTCTTTCCTTAACACTCAATAATCCTCTAATCTGACCATAAATCTCTTTTATTTTACCCACAATATCTATTTTATTTTTAGGTAATATAATTTCATCAACCTCTTTCTCTCTTATTCTTCTTAATGTTCTTCTTTTATCAACTTCTAATGCTTTTGTTAAAGCACCTATCAAATCATCAACACTTACTTTCCTTTTTCTAGCATGAGGCGTCTTAGGTATCAACATAACATCAAAATTTCCTTCTTCTACTTCAGTTTCCTCTAATTCTTCTTCCTCTTCTTTATTAAACAAATAACAATCAAAATTAAACAAATCTTCATCAACTAATTTATTACTCTTAATCTTCAATAATATCGCAGAAGCCAACAACATTTTCCCAGAAATAAAAAAATTAACCTCTTGTAATTTCCTAACAACTTCTAAATACTTATTAGATAACAAAGATATATCAATATCCCACGGATTCATCTGTTCTGTTTTAACCAAATCATAAATCAAACTCTGCCAAGTAATTTCATCTTTATCCATTAATATTTCAAATAACTTTTCTTGCATTAATCATAATTTATTCTCTATATTTATAAACTTTTAGATTTAACTGTAATCTTTTTTCTAAAAAAGCTTAACCAAAAAACTTTCGCAGTTATTTTCCACAAACTTTATAAACATAATATAACTCAAATTTTTATGGTTAGAGAAATGCTATGGCAAGACTTACCCCATGATCAACAAGTAGGTTATGGACAAGAAAATAAGATATTAAAATTATCAGATAGAAAATGTATTGTAGTTTATTCTCAAAGAACAGTTAAAAATGCTGAAACAGAACTCAGAAATTATCATCATCTAATTGATGCAGGGTTTCTTGTTCCTCAACCAATTGAATTAGTAAATGTTGTAATTGATAATGGATCAAGAAAATACACACATAGAGCTACGAATCATAACAATCTTGAAAGTGTTCCAGGATTAATAAAAGAATTTATTTCTGGAGAACCCTCTAAAGATAGAGAAAAAATATTGGAATATATAGATAGATTACATGAAGCAGGATTTACTTTTAGAAAAGGAGTATCTCGAAATTTTATTGAATCACAAGATGGACTTTTTTTGGTTGATTGTTCTTATATGTTACTTGCAGACAATTGTTGGCATTTTGAAACAGCTTGTAGAAGATATAGAGATAAAATTGAACACGATCTACAATTAATAGAATATTTTGATAATTCATCAGATCCAGAAGATTTAATAGAACCTGATTGTCTAGAAACAGTTTTAGGAGCTTTTGGGATTCAATAATTCTTTAAAAACTTAAAAAGAGCTTCTCTACTTACTTCATGTGTTAAAATTCCATTTTCAGAAGGATCAATCCATTTTAATTCTTCAGCTTCATTCTTAACTATAGAACCTTTAAAATCCTCACATCTAAACCAAGAAATCTTTTCTTTTTCTTCTACATCTAATTCAGCGTCATATATTAATTTAGGATTTACAATATCAATTCCCAATTCTTCCTTCATTTCCCTAATCAATGCTTCTTTTTTACTTTCTCCTTCATTAATATGGCCAGCAGGAAAGATTATTGCTCCAGGACTTGTTTTTTTAGATTTTTTTCTTTTTTCTACCAAAATCTTTCCATCTTTTTCTAAAATTAAAGAAACTATTTCTTTTCTCATAAAAATTCAAAAACAATTAGATTATATAATACTTTTCTCTAAACCCAACCAAAAATAACACTAATCAATATTCCTATACCTAACAATAATATTATCACACCAGCAATCAAATGTAATTTTCTTAACTTCCTAACTCGCCATTCTTCAATTTTTTCAGTTTTCATCAAACCATAACTAACACCAAATGTAATTATTATCATAGGTAAAACAAACACCAAATTATACAACAACAACATCCAAATAGCATAATTTTTAGTTGCTATCTTTCCTAACAAACCCAAAATTACAATATAAGGACCAGAAGTACATGGTAATAAAAATAAACTAATTATAACACCAATAATAAAAGCTCCAGGAATAGAAGTAACTCCTTTAATAACACCCTTCATCTTAGGTCTCCAAGAATCAGGAACTTCCATCTTAAACCATTTACCATACCATAAATAATCTTTCAAATTAAACAAACCAATTAAAATTGCTAAGATACCAACTATCCAATAAAACACACTGCTTATTCCAGTAACACTAATAACAGAATATAAACCTAAACCCATTAAAAAATATGAAATAAAAATAGCTAATGCAAAAGCTAAACCACTAAACAAAGCTCTTTTTCTATCTCCACTAACTAAAACAGTACTCAATAATATTATTAAAACAGCAAAAGCACAAGGATTAATCGCATCAACAAAAGCAGCACTAACAACAGCTAAAACTCCAATTTTCTTAAAACCATCTGTTTCTTTTACTTTACTTAAAGGATCTTCACATTCTTTATCTAAACATTCTTTTACTTTCTCTTCTATTTTTTCCCCTATCTTATCATTAAAACCAGCAATAACTTCATCATCAATAAAAACAGTTGGAACTCCTTGTATTTCTTCATCATAAGCACTACTTAACTTTTCAAATAATTCTCTATTATCTTGATCAAAATAAGTTTCAAACTTCTTTACTTCTAAATCTTCATATTTTTCTTCTAATTCATCTAAAAAAACTTCTAATTTAGCACAATGAGGACATCCTTCCCCATAAAAATCTACTAATACAACTGCATTTACAGAACTAACTAAAACTAAAAACATTAATAAAAATAATAACTTTTTCATATAAAATTCAATTTAACTGTTATATATAAAAGTTTCTACCTAACCCTTATACTCTCTAAATTTTTAGGAGCATTAGTTTCTATTCTATTTGCTTTATGTAATGAACTTGCTAAATCCAAACATCTACTACTTTCTCCATGATCAACAATAACTTTCTTAGGTTTAGGATCTAATCTTTGAACAAATCTCATCAATTCACTTCTATCTGCGTGTCCTGTAAATCCATCTAGAATACTTATATCTAAATTAACACTAACCATATCATTATCAATCTTAACTTCTTTATCTCCTCTTTGTATCTTATTACCTAAACTTCCTACACCTTGATAACTTACAAATATCAAACTATTTTTCTTATTTTCAGCAAAATGTTTCAAATATTCAACTGAAGCTCCACCAACCAACATTCCAGATGTAGCTAAAACAACACAAGGTTTTCCATCTACAACTTCCATTCTTTCTTTATGACTTCCAACTCTTGTAAAAACATCACTCAAAAATGGATTTTGATCATTGTGGAATATATTTTTTCTAATTTTATTATGTAAAAAATCAGGATAGGTAGTATGAATTGCAGTAATATCCCAAACCATACCATCAATATAAATAGGAACATCTTTTAACTTTCCATTCTTAATCATATCTTCTAAAATAACCATAATCTCTTGACTTCTACCAACACCCAAAACAGGAATCAATACTTTACCTTTTCTTTCAATAGTTTCTTTAATTGTATTCATCAATTGATCTTCACATTCTTTTCTTGAAGGCAATACATTATCTTTACCTCCATAAGTACTTTCTAAGATACAAGTTTCTAATCTTGGAAATTTAACTGCAGCAGGTTCTAATAATCTTGTTGATAACTCTTTCATATCTCCAGTATACAATATGTTATGTAATCCATTACCAACATGCAAATGAACCATTGAACTCCCTAAAGTATGTCCAGCATTATACAATGTAATTCTTACATCTGGTGTAATATCAGTAACTTCTTCATAATCTAAACAAATAGTATGCTTAACCATTTCCTTAACATCTGTAGAACTAAATAACGCTTTTTTAGCTTCTTTTTGAGCAACAGAAATAAAATCTAAGTGTAACAATGACATAATATCTCTTGTAGGTGCCGTACAATAAACTGGTCCTTTATATCCCATCTTAAATAAATAAGGTAAACAACCAGAATGGTCTAAATGAGCGTGACTAATAATAACTGCATCTAAATCTTGAATATTAAACTCAGGAGCATCTAAAATAGGATATGCATTATCATCAGAAGCAACATTAACACCACAATCCAATAATATTTTAGATTCAGGCGTTTGTAATAACAAACAACTTCTACCAACTTCTCTAGCACCACCCAAAAAAGTAACTCTTATCCATTCATATTGTTTTTCTTTAACCCACTTCTTATAAATTCTTTCTCCTACTTTATTTAAAAATTTCTTTCTATAATCATTATTTTCATATAAAACCTGTCTTATATTTTCAATAATCTTACTTCTGATAGCAGGAGTTCTTCTAATAATTGGAACCCACAAAGTTTGTTTTTTAATTTCTTTTAACAATTCTCCATACTTACCAATTACTAAACCAGGTTTTTCAGCTTCTATAATAACAACTGCTCTTTGATAATCAAAAATAATATTTCCTGCCTTAGCATCTTTACCAATTATTTTTTTAATAACATCTTCTGCCTTTTCCATATCCATAGTAATAGATGGATCAGGTCTTAATTCAATTCTTTTCTTTATCTTATTCACAATTTCCTTAACAATACCTTTATCATCTAAGAAAAATTCCTTATCCTTTGTATACAAAACAATATTCGCACCTTCAAACTCAATATCATTAATTAAGTTTTTATTTGGAATATCTTTTAGTATTTCTTCTAATATTTTTATCATTCTACTTTCCAGAACTATGCAGTAATTTTTGTGTCAATTTCTTTTGTAAATTTCTTATGAACTCCATTTTTATCAATAACAAACAAATCTATACCATTTCCTGTTGCTAAATCTCTTTGAACAGCTGCATTTATTGCTTTAACTGCTATTTCTATACCTTCTTTAATTGTTAAATCTTCTTTATACAATGTTTCTAAAACTCCTAAAGCCATCATACTTCCTGAACCAACACTTCTATAATCCTTAGCTACAGTTACAGAACCATCAACTCCTAACTCATATAAATGAAAACCATG
The DNA here is from genome assembly GCA_002688325.1 of archaeon. Taxonomy (GTDB): domain Archaea; phylum Nanobdellota; class Nanobdellia; order SCGC-AAA011-G17; family ARS1178; genus ARS1178. The sequence continues at coordinate 23,101 of NZCS01000013.1, read as the reverse complement.
ATCATCTTTTCCACCTAAAACAAAACTAACAATTCCAGGAACCATACTCATTTTTCTAATATTATTATATAACATCATTGCTAATAAATTAGCAGATTCTTTAACTCTTACTTCTCTACTTGTTCTTATTTTCCTTAATGTTAATTCAGCTTTAATTAATTTTGTTAATAATTGAGCATCAGAAACTAAACCAGCCATAGTTAAAGCCATATTATTTGAAATTTTACTTACCTTATCTACATCTTTACTTGAGATTAAGTATCCAGCACTAGCTCTTTTATCAGCAGCTAATACTACTCCATCTTTACATAAAATTCCAACAGTTGTTGTTCCTTTTTGTCCCTCTATTTTCATAATTAAACACCTTAGAATCAGGTTATTATTTATTAATTATATATCATATATAAAGCTTACGGTTTTAACAATTTCTCTAACACAGAATCATAAACACGCCCTGCAGTTCCTTTTTGGTACATCAAATGAATACTTTCTTTTTTTAATCTTGCATATTCTTCAGGATTTCTAACATCAATTTCATCTATATCTATTAATTCCCAATTACAACCTTCATTTACTGGTTCTCCCTGTTTCCTTCCTTCAAAAGAAAAATCTCTAAATTCAGTTAAAAATTTAGCTATATATTCTTCCCTTTCTGATTCCGGTATAGTTTCAAAAACATAATTAATTTCAACAGCTAAATTTCTTCCATAATCTGTGGCTCTTCCCATAAAACAACTTAATAACCAACATTTTAAAAACTTTTATATCCTAAAAACTATATTCTAAAACTTAACCTTATCAAACTTCTCTTTTTTAACATCCCTCAACAAATCTAAAACTCTTCTATATTTTCTTTCTTTCTCAACATACAAACAATTATTCTCAACATAAACTTTTTTATCTTCCCATTTCTTAACAAAAACATCACAATGCTTCACTTCCCATATTGGAGGACCAAAATGTTTCTTAAAAACAGGTAAGTTCTCTTTATTTACTAAAAACCAAAAAAATCCTTTCTCTTCTTTATCCCAAACCCATCCACTTTTAAAAATATGAAAATCATTAACTAATATTCTTTCTTTAATATACTTTAAAACTTTTAATATCTTACTCCCTACAACATCTTCTTTACCTTCTCCACTCTTAAATTCTATAAAAAACAATTCAGTTCCTGTTTCCTTACTCAATTTCCTCAAATATTTAATATCTATTCTACTCTGACTAAATTGTCTCTCATTAAAATTCTTAACACTATACAAAAATTCATTAAAATTCTTAACACTCAAAGCAGCTGCAGCATTTCTTTCTTTTTGCACAGGATCAACAACAATCAAAGGACTATATTTTTCTATATTTATCTTATCAAACACATCTCCCTTATAATAACCCATTACATCAATAACTTCCTTCATCTTCCATTCTTTACTACCTTCAACTAACTTCTTAAAACTTTTATATCTATAAATTAAAATTTCAGAAACATAACCACTAAAACCTTTAATATAACTCTCTGCCCCATACAACTTCAAAGCTTTCAAATAACTTTTCAAAATTCTAACTTCATTCTTCATCTTAGCTGTTAAATTCTCTTTTACAAAATCAACATGAAACAAACTCATGTCAGTTATATTTTTCATTTCTTCTTCTTTCTTTATATCTAAGATAGGAACTATTTCAAAAGTAAATTTCTCTCTCTTAATCTGGAAATAATCTCTAGAACCATGAACTCTTACATAATCAGAAAATGTAAAAGCTAATTGTTTTTCTAAAATATCATCTATCTTCTTATCTTTATACTTTAAATAATTAAACTTAACATAAATATCTATATCATGGTCTCCCTTCAACCAAGTTCCCTTAGCAAAACTACCACCAATAACAGCCAAAGCATTTATTTTTTTCAACTGCATATTCAACTTTCTAACAAAAATACCAGAAATCTTCTTCAAATCTTCTTCCTCTTTTTTAGAAGGTTTAACTTCTTGTAAGATTTTCATTAATCTCTCTAAATTTTATAAATATAAAAAACTTTTCTTTTATGTTCAAACATTAATTTAACTGTTTAAGTTATACACGATTTTGAGAAAGAACAAAGTTCTTATGAGCATCAGCTAAGATTGGATCCCAAAAATCTTCCATACTACCTTCATGTAAATTTCCTATTACTCCTCTATCAGTTTTTTCTGGGTTTCTACGAGTTACAATATCTCCTTCAGGATATATATGGACTGTTCCATAATGTATTGGTGCAACCATCGGAGTTCTTAAATCAACTCCATATCTTTCAGCTTCTTCACGGGTTTCTATTACTGCTCTTCTTACTTCTTCTTCAGAGAGATCAAATTCATCAATATTCCTTAAAAAACGACCAACTCTGCGTATTCTTTGTAATCTCAACATATTAATACCAAGATCAGAACATAATCTTGGCATTTCTCTTGCTTTTTCATAGTTAACTTTTGTAAGTAAATATGTTACACGCACAACAGAACCCATATTACTAAGTTCATCAATATTTCCAACAACAGTTGAAAATTCATCTACTCTCCTCATAGAAGTATAAGTTTCTTCATCAGGACCATCTAATCCAATTTCAAACATTGCTACACTATCTACTAGTGATCTAGAAGGTCTTACTAAAATACCATTTGAAGTCAAATTAATAATATGTCCTTGCTCTGCAGCATACCTAAGCAATTCTTCAATATTTTCAACTAAAAAAGGTTCTCCGCCAGTAACAACTGTTCTATGTGGTTGTCCATTAGGGGCTAAACTATCAAATATTTCTTTAAGATCATTTATTTCTGGAGTTAATGGATTCAAAGGTGAATCTCTTTTACAAAAACCACATTTAAGATTACAATCAAGTGTTAAATATAAGTAAGCAGTAAGAGTTTGAGATAGTTCTAATCCCTTAAAATCCCCCTCATATTGAAATCTATCCATTACAGGATCATATTGTATTCCTTTCCCAAATTCTATTAATCCATTCATATAAAAAGACCCCTAATATTAGTATAAAAAACTTTTCTTTTCTTTTTTTGGTGAAGCTTTTTTCCTAAAAAAGATTATACCAAAAACTTAATAAACTTTCACTTACTCTAAAATTTAAAAGAGGTTGTAAATGTTAATTCCAGATTATCTAATAGGAGTCACATGGTTCTCAGTATTACTAATCATAGGATTATTTGCTTCTTTAATTTCAATAAAACTTAAACTACCTGATGTTTTACTACTATTAATAATTGGTCTAATAACTGGTTATTACTTAAACTTCCCATATTATGATTTTTTTTCAGCATTAGCTATTTTCGCATTAGTCATGATCTTATTTGACTCAACTTCAAAATTCAAAATAAAAGCAATAAGACAACAATCACCAGATGCTCTAAAACTATCTTTAGTATTTTTATTATTCTCTTTAGTTTTCCTAACATTCTTCACTTATTTATTCTTCACTAAATCTTTTTTTGATCTTAAAATGATATTAATAGCTCTAACATTCGCAGCTTTAATGTCCTCAACATCTCCAGATTCAGTTTTAGCAATCTTTCAAGGTAAAAGAACCAAAATTTCAGAAATATTAGAATTTGAATCTATTCTTAATACTCCTTTAGCTGTTTTAATACCCCTAATTGTTATAGGATTACTAAACGGAGATACATTTCAAACCAATCTAATAGCAACACAATTAGCACAAGGAATTATGACTGGTGCAGGAGTAGGTTTAGTTCTAGGACTTTTAATTTTTGAATTAATGAGAAGAAAATTCATAGAACATATATCTCCTTTAGCTGTTATTGCAACCGCTTTATTCTCTTTTGTTCTTGCTGAAAATATTGGAGGTAATGGTGTTTTAGCAGTTACAACATTAGGGATTTTATTTGGTATTTATGAAATCAAAAGAAAATTAGAAATCCAAAACTTTGTAGATATTTTCACTGTTTTCCTTAAAATAGTTATTTTCATTTTACTTGGTTTAATTATCAAATTCCCAACAGATAAAATTTTCTTAATAAAAACAATAATCTTATTTGGAATTTTCATTTACATCAGATATCTAGCAGTTTCAGTAGCTTTTTACAAATCAGTTTTTACTAAAAAAGAAAAATGGTTCATGGCTTTAACAGGTTCAAAAGGTCTTGCAGTAGCAGTTGTAGCATTTACTCTAATAAGTTATAATATTCCAGGTTTAGAACAAATAACAGAACTAACAGTATTATTTATCTTATATTCAATTATAGTAGCTTCAGTAACATCTAAATTTTCTAATTATTTTTTAACAAAAAAAGAAATAAAGATTAAATGAAACAAAAAATTCTCATAGGAACAGCAGGAACTCCAGGAAGATCAACATTAGAAGGTATTTCTATAGTTAAACAAAAACAATTACAAGCTCTAGAAGTAGAATTTGTACATGGAATCAAAATGTCTAATTCTCTAGCAAAAGAAGTAGGAGAGAAAGCATCTAAACTAAACATTTCCTTATCAGTTCATGCTCCTTACCATATTAATCTAAATTCAAAAGAAAAAATAAAAATAACAGCAAGTAAAAAAAGAATCCTAACCTCTTGTGAACGTGCTCATTATTTAAAAGCAAAATATGTTGTTTTCCATCCTGGTTATTATACTTCTATAGATAAAGAACAAACATTCGAAAATATAAAAGAACAAATCTTAGATTTACAAAAACAAATTAAAAAACATAAATATAAAGTAAAACTTGCACCAGAAACAACAGGGAAAATAAATGTTTTCGGTTCATTACAAGAAATCTTAGATTTACAAAAACAAACAAAAACTTCTTTTTGTATAGATTTTTCACATTTACAAGCAAGAGAACAAAAAAACTTTAACTACGATGAAATTTTCTCAAAAATAAAACACTTCAAACATATTCATGCTCATTTCTCAGGTATAGAGTTTTCAGATAAAGGAGAAAGAAAACATATTCGAACTCCTACTTCAAAAATAAAAGAACTAGCTAAAGAAATTCTAAAAAATAAAACAAATATAACTGTTATAAATGAATCTCCAAATCCATTATTAGATTCTCTAAAAACAAAGAAAATATTTGAAAGTTTAGGTTATGAATTTTAATATGCAGTAGCCGGGACTTTCCAACTTTTTCCTTTTTTGCTTAATCTTTTTTTTAAAAAGGTTAGTTATTTGAACCCGGGTTCCTGGCTTGGCAAGCCAGTGTCTTAGCCAGACTGGACTACTACTGCATTAAAAATTATTAAAAATAGATAGTATTTAAAATTATCTTATATCTCTAAACCCCTTACATCTAAATAAGGTTGTATCTCTTCCAACAACTTATTAAATTCCTCAAAATTCAACTGTTGATTACTATCACTTAAAGCTCTATCAGGATTATTATGAACTTCTACTATCAAACCATCACAACCAGCAGCAATTGCAGCTTTACATAAAGGAACAACTAAATCCTTTCTACCAGCAGAATGACTTGGATCAAATATCATTTTTAATCCACTTTTTTTCTTAACAATCGGAATCACATCTATATCAGCAGTATTTCTTGTTTCCATTTCAAAAGTTCTTATTCCTCTTGCACACATGATTATATCTTCATTACCTTCTTTTTTTATATACTCAACACCCTTTAACCATTCATCAACTGTATTCCCAAAACCTCTTTTATACAATATTTGTTTACCCATCCTACCAACTTCTCTAATCAATGGAAAATTCTGACTATTTCTTGCACCAATTTGAATAATATCAACATTTTCAAAAGAATCTATTGTTCTTACATTCAAAACTTCACTAACAATTTTCATTCCAAACTTTTCTTTAGCTTTCTCTAATATCTCTAAACCTTTCTTCCCTAAACCTTGAAAATCATCAGGAGAACTTCTATGTTTAAAACTTCCACCTCTTAAATATTTTATATCTTTACTTTTTAAGAATTCTGCAATTTCCATTAACTGCTCTTCACTTTCTACAGCACAAGGTCCAGCAATCATCAAAAATTTATCTTTCATTTTTTCTAATTTTTTTTGGTTAAGCTTTTCTATTTTTTCGTAAACGTTTTTTATAAAAAGGTTTGATGGGCCCGGTGTGATTTGAACACACGATCTTCACCGTGTAAGGGTGACGTCATAGCCAGACTAGACCACGGGCCCGTAATATATATAGAAATATTTCCTTTTATAAATGTTTTTACTTTTACAACATATAATCTTCTTGTCTCATTAATTCAATTTTTTCTCTGTACCCTTGTCTTACTCTCTCTCTTAAATCTTCAATTTCAGGACTTCTTGAAAGAAGATTAAGAGATCCTCTTCTACGATATACGATATATCCAACAAAAGGAAGTCCAAAAAATTCTTCAAAAAAAGAATCTAATGCATTTTGATGAAAATCAGCAGGACTCTCAACATATTTTAATGAATCTACAATTTTTCTTCTTAACCAAACTTTCTCAATAAGATTCAATTCAGCACCAATTAATCTCTGAATTTGATTTACACATATTTCATAATTTTCTTGCACATCATAACCTTTCATATAAAAACTACAAATAAAAACCATTAAAAACCTTTCTAAAATTCTTCAGAATCAACATAAACAGTTAAACTTATTTATCATGCCAACTTTTTCCTTCTTTCATAAAACTACTCAACAAGTCCCACTTCTCTTCTAAACATTTTTTCTTTTCTTGATAAAATACACCAACGCCAATTTTACCTTCTTTATTATAATCCCATTCACTAGCTTTCGCCATAGCTTTTCCAATATCCTTTCTATCATGATTTAACTTATACAAATTCTTATTAATCATCTCTCTAGTATCATGTAAAACAATACAAGGTTGTAATATCTCAACAAAACTAAAACCTTTATGATTTATAGCTTCTTTTAAAACTTCATTCATCATTTCACTATCTAAAGCATAAACTCTTGCTACAAAACTACAACCTGAACTCAAAGCTAATCTTATAGGATTAATAGTATTACCAAAACTTCCTTTAACCATTGTTTTATCTTTATAATTTTCTTCAGAAACAGGAGTAGGTTGTCCAGTTGTCAAACTAAAAGTCTGATTATTATGAACAATTAAAGTCATATCAGCATTATATCTACAATTATGAATAAAATGTGCCATACCTTCTGCATAACAATCTCCATCACCACTAAAACCAATAACTTTCAAATTAGGATTTCCAAATTTCATACCCAACATTGTAGGTAATGTTCTTCCATGTAAACAATATATTCCACTTAAATCTAAATAATCAAATATCTTACCATGACAACCAATTCCAGTTGCAATACTTACTTTCTCTTTTATTTTTAATTCTTCAACAACTTTTCTTACACTATTCAAAATACTAAAATTAGGACATCCAGAACACCAAGTTATCTTACCTAATTCCATTCTTAACATCCTCCTTACTAAACGGTCTACCATCATATTTCAAAACTCTTTTCACCTTAACACCCAAACCTTCAACTATATCAGCTAATTGTCCTGTACTATTATTTTCAACAACATAAACTTCTTTACTTTTTTCAATTTCTTTTTTTATTCTTTCTTTATCTAAAGGATCTAAATATATTAACTGTAAAAATCTAAAATTCTCATCTAAACTATCTAATATAGCTCCCTTAACACTCCCAGAACCAATAATTAAATTTTCACCCTTACCATATAATTTAACTTTCTCTAATTTCTCTTTCTTAATCCCTTCTTTTTTCTTTTTAAACCAATCTAACTTCTTAACATTATCCTCTCCTTTTTCACTTGTTATCCCATATTCATTACAAGTATAACTTGAAGCTTTACAAATATTCAAACCAGGCAAACTTCTTTTTCCAAAATAATTTTTATCACTTCTCCCATATTCTATTTTAACTTCCTTAACTTTAGGCATTTCAACTGTATACAAACTTTCAGCTAAATGTTTATCTGATAAAACAATTACCAAACATCTATGTTTTTGAGATAAATAAAAAGCATCATTCATTGCTCTAACACATTCTTCTGGATCTCCAGGAGCAATAACAACTCTACAAAATTCTCCATGACCACCATGTAAAGCAACATTCAGATCTGCTTGCATAGTATAAGTAGGAACACCAGTTCCAGGTCCAGGTCTTGAAGCTAAATAAACAACCAAAGGAATCTCACTTAATCCTTGCATACTCAAACCTTCTGTCATCAAATCAAAACCTCCGCCAGAAGTACCAACAGCAACTCTTGCTCCAGCAAAAGAGGCACCTAAACCCATATTTACAGCAGCTATCTCATTTTCAGGTTGAAAAACCATAAATTTATCTTGTTTTCCAGCTAACTTATGTAACACAGGAGTAGAAGGAGTCATTGGATAACTAATATACAAATCTAAACCAGATTCAATCAATCCCTTAACAATACCATCAGTACCATCTTTAACTTCTCTATTAACTTCTTTAACTTTAAACAATAAATCCTTATTCTCATTTCCTTCAAAACCTTTTTCAGCTGCAATTAAATCTTGTTCTAATAAACTCTTACCTTCAAATTCTTTTTTCAATTCTTCTAATAAACTTTTCAAATCTAAACCCAAAACTTTCATTAAATATCCTAAATAAACAACATTAGTAACTTTTTTATCTAATTTATTCTCATCAACTATTCCAGTTAAATCTTTAATTACTAACCCATTTTTTTTCAATTTTCCAGAATGAATTGCAACTGTTTCTTCATCTAAACCAACTATAACATCATATTCATCTTCTTGACTTCTTATCTCTTTATCTGATAAACTAACAACATTAAAACTATTTCCACCTCTTATCAAACTTCCATAATCCCTATAATTAAAACCATAATAACCTTTCTTACTACATATTTCAGAAAACAATTTAGATAACTCATTAACACCTTGTCCTGCTTTCCCTCCAAATAGAATACTAAACCTCATTTTTATAAAAAAAGAAATTTACTTCTATATAAAGTTTGTTGTAATCAAAAAACAAAAACATTTATATACTCTAATATAACTTTTCTAGATATGCAAAATCCACCACCACCTCAAATTTCTGAAGAAGAACAAAAAAAACTTAAAGAAAAGTTTAAAAAAATCAAGACTAAACTAGATTCTTTAACAAAACAATTAAAATCTAAATACAAAGATCAATTAATCGCAGTTTCATTACTTCCACCAGAACAACCAAAACCTAATATTCCTGGAATGCCTCCAATACCTCAAGAAAAACCAGACCCTAATAAAATAAATACTTTAGTTTTAATAGATGATGGAGAAATAGAAGAAAAAAACAAAGTAAGTTTCATTAAAAAAATAGATGCAGAAATAAAAAAGATTTCTTCTGACTTAGATAAAAACATAGACACTAAAATCATGGCTTTATTTGAATTAAGAGAAACATGTTATGATGGAAAGTATGATATTATACAAATGATTGCGATGGGTGCTCCAATTTATGATCCAAGAGAAATGTTAATGGCTCTAAAAGTTTCAGAAATTCACAAATCTATGGTTATTAAGAAATTTGAAAAATATGTAGTTAGTTATGTAGCAGCTGGTTCTTTATTCAGAGGAGAAAAAGCAAATGATATTGATATTTACATTGTTGTAGATGATACAGATGTTAAAAGAATGCCTAGAATGGAATTAAAAACAAAACTAGGAGCGATTATCAGAAGCATGGGTGTAGAAGCAACAATGATGACAGGAGTAAAAAAAGAATTCCACGTTCAAGTATATATCCTAACTGATTTCTGGGAGTCTGTAAAAGATGCAAATCCAGTTATTTTTACATTCTTAAGAGATGGAGTTCCATTATATGATAGAAGTGTATTTATGCCATGGAAATTATTATTAAAAATGGGAAGAATAAGACCTTCACCAGAAGCTATTGATCTAAACATGGAATTAGGTAAAAAATTAATAGATTCTGTTAACCTAAGATTACTAAATGCTATCACATTAGATCTTTATTACGCAATATTAAACCCATCACAAGCAGCTTTAATGCTTTACGGAGTATCACCTCCAACACCAAAAGAAACAATAGAATTACTAAATGACATTTTTGTTAAAAAAGAAAAAATTCTAGAAAAAGAATATGTAGATATCTTAGAAAAAGTAAGAACATATTACAAAGACATTGAACATAAAAAAATAAAAACAGTAACAGGAAAAGAAATTGATTCATTATTAGCAGATTGTAGAAAATACCTAAAAAGAATAGATCAAGTATTTACACAATTACAAAAGAAAAAAGAAAAAGAAAAAGTCAAAGAAATTTATAATTCAACTGTAAAAATAACAAAAGATTTTCTAAATATTTCAGGGAATGATGAAAAATTAGTTAGAGAATTCAAAAAAGCAATAAAAACAGAAAAATTACCAGAATCAACTCTAAAATCATTAAAAGCTATACTAAAAATTAAATCTAAAAAATTATCAAAAGCAGAAGTTGAAAAACTAAAAAAAGAATCTAACATCTTAACTAAATTATTATTTGATAAAATACAACTAAAAAGAGGAAAAGAACTAGAAAGATGTAAAGTAAGATTCAAATATGGAGATAAATATGGAGAAGCTTTATTACTTGATAAAATTGTTTTCATAACATCTAATATTGATTCCATGGAAAAAGAAATTTCAAAAGCTAAACTATTACCAAATGGTGGAATTGATAAATTACAAAAATCTAATTTAGAAGAATTAGAATCTCACTTAACTAAAAATAAATTACCTAAAAATGTTTTCATAAAAGAAAAAATCTTTGAAGACCTAAAAAAACTATTTGGAAAAGATATAGAAATAATGGTTAGTTATTAATCATAACTTTTAAATACTTCTTAACCTAATTTTACTTAATGCAAAAAATAACTCCTTGGGAAGTTGAAGGTGATATAGACTATTCTAAATTAGTTAAAGAGTTTGGAACATCTCCCATCTCAGATCCATTACTAAAAAGAATAAAAAAACACACAAAAGATCTACATTTTATGTTAACACGTAAAATTTTCTTCTCTCATAGGGATTTTAATTGGTTATTAGATGAATATGAAAAAAACAATAAATTTTTCCTATACACAGGAAGAGCCCCCTCAGGAGATATTCATTTAGGTCACTTAGTTCCATGGATTTTCACAAAATGGTTACAAGATAAATTTAATGTAGAATTACTATTCCAATTTCCAGATGAAGAAAAAGTTGTTTTCAAAAAAGACCTAACTTTTGAAGATACAGAGAAATTCACAAAAGAAAATATGTTAGATATTATAGCTCTAGGTTTTAATCCTAAAAAAACAAAATTTATCATAGACACAAAACATGCAAATTTAATGTATAAACCAGCTATGCAAGTAGCTAAAAAAATCACATTTTCAACAGTTAAAGCAACATTTGGTTTAAATAATCAATCAAACTTAGGACAAATCTTTTACACTTCAATGCAAGCAGTTCCAGCATTCCTACCTTCAATTTTAAAGAAAAAAAACATTCCGTGTTTAATTCCTTTAGCAATTGATCAAGATGCACACTTCAGAGTTTCAAGAGATGTAATTCCAAAATTAGGTTATTACAAACCAGCGATTATTCACTCAATGTTCTTACCAAGTTTATTAGGACCAAAAGGAAAAATGTCATCTTCATCAGAACAAGATACTATATACACAACAGATTCTCCTTCAACAGTTGAATCAAAAATAAAAAAATATGCTTTCTCAGGTGGAAAACCAACTTTAGAAGAACACAGAAAAAAAGGAGGAAATCCAGACATAGATGTTTCTTTCCAATACCTAAGAATGTTATTCGAACCAGATGATAAAAAATTATCAAAAATTTACAACGATTATAAATCAGGATCTTTACTAACTTCAGAACTAAAAGAGATTCTAATCAAAAAAGTAAACACTTTCTTAAAAAAACATCAACAAAAGAGAGAATTAGCCAAAAAACAAGTAAATAAATTTATACTCTAATTCTTTACTACTTTAAAATAAATACACACCGAAACCTTTATAAACCAACTTCTTACTAATATTAATACGATGATAGTTAAAGAAGAATTCCTAAAAAATTTAAGACAAGTATTTAACTTAAATATTTATGAAGTAAAAATATGGACAGCATTACTATCTAAAGGTATATCAAGTGCTGCTCAATTATCAGATATTTCTAATGTTCCTAGATCAAGATCTTATGATGTTCTTGAATCTTTAGAGAAAAAAGGTTTTGTTGTAATGAAATTAGGAAAACCTATCAAATATATTGCAGTAAAACCAGAAAATGTTGTTACAAGAGCAAAACAAGATATTAATAAATTAGCAAAAGAAAGAACAGAAGTATTAGAAAACATAAAAGGTACTGATTTATTCAATCAATTAGAAGCTTTACACAAAGATTCAATGGCATTCATTAAACCATCTGAATTATCTTCAGCTATCAAAGGAAGAGATAGAATTTATGATCAAATTAACACAATGTTAAAAAATGCAAACAAATCTGTTACTATAGTTACATCCGAAAAAGGATTATTAAGAAAATTAGATGCTTTCAAACAAAATTTTAAAAGATTAAAAAATAAAGGTGTTAAGTTAAGAATTATAGCACCTATTAGCAAAGAAAATTCAGAAGAAATTAAAAAATTAAATGGTTTTGCACAAATAAAATCTTTAGATAAAATTAATACAAGATATGTTTTAGTTGATAATAAAGAAATATTATTCATGATTACAGACGATAAAGATATACATTCAGCTTCAGACACAGCTGTTTGGGTTACAGCACCAGCATTTACATCAACTCTAGAGAATTTAATGGATAAATCCTGGAGTTCATAATCACCTCTTTTTCCTGGGAAGATTCGTCTTCCCGGGTTTAAAATCATTTTTTCTTTTAACAGTTAAATTAACCATAAACTATTTAAACAAAATCCACCTTTTTCTCTTTAATGAAAAACTTAATTAACTCACTTAGCCCTTTAGAACGTAAAATAATACCTTTTCTTAAAAATGACTCCACATTACAAGACCTAAAAGAATCACACTTATCAGAAATTGAAATCACAAGAGCCCTACAATGGTTAGAAAACAAACATATTCTTAAAATTCATAAACAAAAACAAGAATTAATACAATTAGACATAAATGGTTTAAAATACAAAGAAAAAGGACTTCCAGAAAAACAATTACTAAATTTACTCAAAACACCATTAACAATTCAAGAAATAAAAGAAAAATCAAACTTATCAAATGAAGAAGTAAATATTTCTTTGGGTTTACTAAAAAAACAATCATTAATTCAAATAAGAGATAAAGTTTCTCTAACTAAAAAAGAACTAACAAAATCTCTAGAAGAACAATTCCTTAAATCTTTACCTTTACAACTTTCTAAATTAAAACCAGAACAAAAACATGCTTATCAAGAACTTAAAAAAAGAAAGCAAATCATAAAAACAATAACAAAAAAAGAATTAAACATAACCTTAACTTCTTCAGGAAAAGAATTAATAAAACAAAGAATTCCTAAAAATTTAACAGAAACTCTAACTCCAGAGCTAATTAAAAATCATAAAAATCTAAAATTTAGAAGATATGATGTTCAAATAAATGTTCCTTCAATTACAGGTGGAAGAAGACATCCTTATAACGAATCAATGAACATAATAAGAAACGTATTCTTAGAAATGGGTTTCCAAGAAATGGAGGGTCCTTGGGTAGAAACAGCATTTTGGGGTATGGATTCTATGTGGATTGCTCAAGATCATCCAATGAGAGATGCTCAAGATACTTTTTATTTAGATAAAAAAGGAAAACTACCAGATAAAAAATTCATTAAGAAAGTAAAATCAGCACATGAAGATGGATATAATACTGGATCTACTGGACACACTAAAGAATGGGATCCAGAAGTAGCAAAAGAACTAATATTAAGACAACACAGTACATCAACAACATTTAGATATTTTTATGATTTAAAACTAAATCAAGATTGTAAATATTTTTATATTGCAGATAATTTCAGAAATGAAGCAATTGATGCAACACATCTACCAGAATTTGGACAAGCAGAAGGATTCATAATGGGAGATAATCTAACTTTAGCAGATCTTATGGGATTTATTAAAGAATTTTATAAAAAATTAGGAATTACTAAGATAAAATTCAAACCAACATTCAATCCTTACACTGAACCAAGTATGGAAGCTCATTATTATAATGAAAAATTAGGCAAATGGTATGCTTTAATAAATTCAGGAATATTTAGACCAGAAGCTTTAGCTCCTTATGGAATAACAAAATCAGTTATAGCTTGGGGTATGGGATCCTCAAGAATAGCAGCAATTCTAACTGGAAAGAAAAAATTAAAAGATTTATTTGGTCCAGAAGTAGATATTAATTGGATAAAAACTCACAAGAGGATAAAACTATGACTGTTGTAGAAACAAAACTATCAAGATTAAAGAAATTAATTAAAAAACAAATCACAATAAAAGAGATAGAAGAAGCTTTAGCAAATATGGGTATGGAATTAGAAGATGTTAATGAAGATGATTTAAAAATAGAGATTACTGCAGAAAGAACAGATCTAATCACTCCAGAAGGATTAGCAAGAGCAATTAGTTCTTATTTGGGTTTTACAAAAGAGTATCAAGAAGTTAAAGTAAATAAAGGAAATTATATTCATAATATCCAACCTTCTGTTAAAAAATATAGACCATTTACAAGATCATTTGTAGTAAAAAATATTAAATTAACAAATGAAGACATACAATCAATAATGTGGATTCAAGAAAAACTTCATGAAACTTTTGGGAGAAAAAGAAAAAAAATGGCTTTAGGAGTATATGATTTAGATCTAATTAAATTCCCAATAGAATATACTGCAATGAAACCAAAAGATTTTAAATTTGTACCTTTAGGAATGAATAAAGAATTAAATGGACTTCAAATTATACAAACACATCCAACTGGAAAAAATTATGCAGATTTAATAAAAAAATATGATAAGTATCCTATACAAATAGATAAAAAAAATCAAATATTATCTATGCCGCCAATAATAAATTCAGATTCTTTAGGAAAAATCACTTCAAAAACAAAAAATATTTTTATAGAATGCACTGGTCCTGATGAAGAAACATTAGATGTTACAATGAATATACTAGCTACAATGTTTTATGATTGGAAAGGAAAAATTTATTCAGTAATAATAAAAGATAATAAAACAACAATTTGTCCTGATTTTACATCAAGAAAAAAAACAATATCTATTGATTTTGTAAACAAATACATAGGATTAGATCTTAAACCTAAAGAAGCAAAAGAATGTGCTCAGAAAATGGGTTATGATGTTACAGATTTAAAGAAAGATAAATTAACATTAACTATTCCTTCAGTAAGAACAGATATATGGCACGATGTTGATATAGCAGACGATATAGCAAGAGGTTATGGATATAATAATATAACTCCAACACTACCTAACATCTCAACTATTGGAAAAATGTTACCAATTAACACACTAAAAGAAGATTTATCTAATTTATTAGCAAATTTAGGTTTAATTGAGGTAAAAACTTTCGCATTAACAAATAAAGAAAACCAATATAAAAAAATGAATATTAAACAAGAACCACACATTAGTTTAGGTAAGAATACTTCAGATAAAGGAATTAACATGGTTAGATCTTGGTTAATTCCAGAATGTATAAAAGCATTAGTAGCAAATAGAAACAGAGAATATCCACAAAGAATTTTCGAAGCAGGAATAGTAGTAATACCAGATGAAAAAGCAGATGTTAAATCAAGAAATATTGAAAAGTTAGTTTGTTTATTATGTGAAGAAAAATCAAATTACACAAATATAAGACAAATCTTAGATGTTATAATGGATTTCTTAGACATAAAATACACAATAAAAGAAACAGAACATTCTTCATTTATTCCAGGAAGAGTTGCAAGCGTTTATGTTAAGAATAAAGAAATAGCTTACATTGGTGAATTACATCCTAAAGTTTTAAACAATTTTGAATTAGAATTACCAGTTGCTGCTCTAGAACTTAATTTAACAGAATTATTTTCTCTTTAATTTCTCTAATCTTTTCTTCTTTAACTTTTCCAAAGTTTTTTTTCTATGTTCAATCAACTTATCATCAACTTCCTTTGCTTTTTCACCTATTTTACCCAAATAAACAGTAATAACAACAGCCACAATAGTAACAATAATTGCATATAACCAAGGACCATATCTAACCAAATCTAAACTCTTAATCAAAGATTTAATAGCATCATTCCAAGCTAAAGCTGCAACTAATCCAAAAGCAGCAGTTAACAATGCAGTTAATTTATCTATAACACTTTTTGTAACCATAAACTATAAAAGAAATCCATTATTTTTAAAAGTTTGCATTAAGAAACAAATTGAGCTAATAATCTATCTCTCCAACCAGAATCTCTATAATCTTCACCAGAATATTCAAAATACAACTCTAATCCATGCAATTCAATTAACTCTTTTAATGGAAGATTACAATCTCTTGATAATTCTTCTAAATCTTCACGAGAAAAACCAGATAATTTTTTAGAAAATCCATTCCCAAATCGAAAAACATCCAACCCATCAAATGAACGATCTCCATGAACAGACGAAGGGTCACAACTAGAACATTCAACATCACGTTTATCACAACAATTAGAACTAAATATCACATCAAAATCATACAAAAAAGAAATACTTTGTATTCTTCCTCTTTTGCCATCTTTTAAAACAAATTGATGATTTGCTCCACCTTTCATATATACATATCTACTCATACAAAATACTAACTTTATTCCATACTTAAATATATTTCAAAATTTTCCATAAATTTTTCCATAATTCTTTAGTTTTCTAGTAAAATATTCCAATTTAACTGTTTACCCTTTACATTAAGAAAATCCAATTGTAAAGGGTAACTAAATCAAGAAGTTATTCCAATATCCATCAATCATCTCTTCAGCTAGATAATTAATCAATTTCTTATAATACTTAATATCAATATCACTAATATCAGCCTTATTACCTTCTTTTAAAACATCTAAATAATCTCCTCTTCTTATCTTTCTAACAATTAAAGGAGGATATCCTTTTCTCATTAACATATAATTCATCAACATTCTTCCAGTTCTACCATTACCACCATAAAAAGGATGTATTTTCTCAAATTTCTGATGAAACATTCCAGCTAAAATAAAAACATCAATCCCTTTATTCTTCTCTAACCATTCTAATAATTCACCCATATCTTTCCTTACATAAATACCAAAACTAGCTTTAAAACCACCCCTAAAAACCCTTACATCTCCAGTCCTATAATTTTTCCTTAAATCAATATTCTCTAACAAATCATCATGTATCTTAATTATAAAATCATTACTTATTTTTTTCTTAGAATTCAAAATTTCAAAAAAAACTTTCTCTGTATTCTTCAAATCATAAATCTCTCTTAAACTTTTATTCTTAGGACTTAAATTTTCAACTAACAATTTATTAGTTTCCTCTAAAGTTATTGTATTTCCTTCCAAAGATGTAGTATTAAAAGCAAAATCTATCACAAAATTCTTAAAAACTTCTTCTTTTGTTTTTTCATCTAACTTCAAAAACTTCTCATTAAAATGCAATTTTATAGCTTCTAATTCATACAATAACTTATTATCCAAATAAGGATTTTCTTTTAATTTCTTAACTTTCTTCAAATAATATTCAGATTCAATAAATTTCTTTATATTCCTATAAGTTTTTTTAATATCTTCTTTATACATACTAGGCAATTTATCTAATTTTCCTTCAATCTTAGAAACATCACTTCCTAAATAAGCTATATCCTTAACTATAACCTTTCCTTTTATTCTTTTACTTATTCTCAAATAATAATAAGGTTTTCCATGTATTACTTTTTTGTAAATATATACCATACAAAATACTAAGATTAACTAGTATTTAAACCTTACCCTTTACATTAAGAAAATCGAATTGTAAGGGGTAAAAGCTTTAGTGAGCAAAGCGAACCAGTTACAAAAACTTTAGAATTTTATTTCTTAAAATACTCAACTGTTCTTCTTAATCCATCCTCAATCTTAACTTCTGCTTTCCATCCTAATTCTCTTTCAGCCTTACTAACATCTAAACTAATTCTAGAAACTTCACCTTTTATTTCATCTCTATTTTCTTTTTCACCTTTTCCAACAACTTTCTTTATACCTTCAAATAAATTATTAACACTAATCTCTTCACCAGTACCAATATTAAAATATCCTTCTTTCTCCAAAGCAATCAAATTAGCCTTAGCAACATCCTCCACATAAACAAAATCCCTTGTTTGTTCACCATTACCATTAATAAAACACTTTTTACCTTCTAACATATTATCAATAAAAATACTAATAACGCCTGCTTCACCTTTAGGATCTTGTCTAGGACCATAAACATTTGAATACCTTAAAACACAAAATTTCAAACCAGAATTTACAATATACCATTCAACTGCACCTTTACTAAAACCATAAGGACTTAATGGATTTATTTTATGTTCTTCATCACAAGGAATTTTCTCTGGATCTCCATACATTGCACCACCAGAACTAGCATAAATAAACTTCTTAACATTAAACTTCTTACTTAACTCAATTAAATTTAAACTTCCTAGAATATTAATCTCAGCATCATTTATTGGATTTTCCATAGAACTTCTAACATTTATCTGAGCTGCTTCATGTATAACAACATCAAACTTTTCTTCTTCAAATATCTTACTTAAGTTCATTCTTATATCTTTTTCATAAAACTTAGCTTTTTCATTTAAATTTTCTTTATTCCCAGTACTCAAATTATCTAATACAACAACCTCATGACCATTCTCAATTAATAAATCAACAATATGACTTCCAATAAAACCACATCCACCAGTTACTAAAATTTTCATATTATTAATTGTTAAAATTTAAGTTTTTAAAAGGTTGTAACTACTAGAACATACAAAAGCTTATAAATTTATTAAATTTACATTTAAGAATGTCAGAAATATCAGATAAAATATTAGAATTCTTAGTCAGAGTTAACAATGTAAATATTTTTAGAACCGATAGTAATGGTAAAAAAACAAAGTACAAACTAATAAAATTAGAAGAAGAATTAGATATGTTCATGATAAGTTCTGGGCAACATTCTCAATCAGGATTTGATGGAGAAAATAGTTCTCAATCTTATTATTTTGAAACAGAACAATTCTTACCTGCAATTGAAGAATTAAGAACAAAAGGATATGCTACTATTGATTTAAACGGATTTCATGTTGTTGAGAAGGATAGTTGGGATCATTCATATGCCTCTCCAGAAGATGAAGGTTATGCATCAGTTCAAATAGGGTATGTTAAGGGAAGATTAAAATTAGAAAATCATGTATTTGTTGAATATGATTTAAATTTTACTCCAGAAGAGCCCAAAATAGAATCAAAATCTGATGATGGCCCCATAAGTAAGGAAGAAATTATAGAAATGATATCTTCTCACAGTTAAACAATTTGATCAAGAAACAAAATATAAGGGATAAACTTTTTCATTTCCCCATAAAAACTTTCTCAGCTCTTTCTAAATTCTTAAAATCACCTATATCAAACCATTCTCCTTCGGTTTTATAACCATAAACTTCACTATTTTTATGCAACCATTCTAAATAAAAACCAGGTGCATCAGGATTATTACCTTCTTTTAAATATTTCTTCACTTTCTCTAAATCTTCTTTCTTATAAAAATATATTGGTATACTATATAACAAACTTTTAGGATTTTCACTTTTTTCTTCTAAGAACACAACTTTACTATCTTCATCTAACTCAACAACACCACCTTTCTTAGCTTGTTCCAAATCTACCTTTTTCAACAAAATAACACTTTTTTCTTTCTCTTTAAAATAACCATAAGAATCTTTCAAATTAAAATCAAATATATTATCTCCAGCAATAACTAACATATCTTCATTTATCTTTTCTTTCTCTAAAACAAATTGAATATCACCAATAGCACCTAATCTATCGTCATTACTCAAAGCCCCATCATTAATTATTTTTATATTTTCTTTATCTCCTTTCCATTTAACAAATTGTTCATAAAATTTATCATTAGTTATAACAATAATCTCATCACAAATTTCATTAATCTGTTTAACTAATCTATCTATTATCTTCTCTCCAGCAACACTAACTAAAGGTTTAGCTAATTTTTCTGTTAGAGGATATAGACGAGTAGCGTAGCCTCCAGCAAGCAACAAAGCCCTAATTTTTATCACCTTTTCTTTTTTCTCTTGCTATTCTATTATACTCTTTAATCTTTATTTTAACTTCTGGTCTCTTTCTATACTCTTCTTGATAAAGAAATCTTCTTTTTTTTACTTTTGGTTTTTGTATATATAATCTTCGCCATTCATTTATTCTTTCTCTTACTCCTGGTTTTTGATGATATTCTTTTAAATAATCTTTATATTTTTTTGTTTTACGATATTTTTCACTTTGTTTCAATACTTTTTCTCTATTTTTACGATAATACTTTTTAACTTGTTGATTTCTTCTAATTTTTACATCTTTTCTACTCTGATAAATCTTAGTTCTTCTCAATTTATTTAACTTTGCTTTATCTATAACTTCAAAATTTCCTTCCCAAAGATGACCAAGTTTATACCACATTGACTGAGGCATTTTAGAAATATGTTTTTTTATAAGTCTAAGAAATTTATCTGAATCTTTAACAGTAAATCTTAATGCAACCTTCTTTTTTGAATAATCTTTTTTAAAATTAACATCGATCCCCCATTGTTTATTAAACCAATTTTTAATAATATAATTCTCTTCTATTGAAAAACCTTCTGTATGGAGAGTAATTGATTTATTTTCTGGATCATAATAACCATCATCACAATACCAAACAGCCAAACCAAAACTATCTAATTGATCTAATATTATTTGATCTATCATTTTTTTACCATTTTTATAAAACATATTATGGTAAGGATTAAGTTTTTCAGAAACTTTACTTGCAAATCTAATAACTGGCGTTCTAATATAAGTTTTATTCTTACCAACATAAACAGAACTACTAATAGTGTTCAAACCCAAAACAAAATGTTTTTCTAAAATAGAATGTTTCCATAATAAATATTCTTTTTGTTTTATAGAATGTCCTTCTTCAATTTTTGAATTAACACACTCTTTTCTACAATGCATATCTCCAAGTAAACTACCTAAGATCATTTGATGTATCTTATTCGGCAAAAGATTATTTAAACTTATCTCTCCTATAACATCTATTTCACTTTTATTATTTCTTATTTGTTTTTTCATAAATCCTCTTATTTTAGAAAATTTTAATAAAAATATTGTTAATATTAAACATCTCATCTTTTATATACTTTAAGCGTGTTTGAACAAATGAAAAAAAGTGTTACTACTACTTGTTATGAAACATAACCCTTAAATACCCCCATATTATGCTTTTTTTCATGACAAACAAACTATTACCTTCATTAGCAGCTTTAACTTTACTAGCTCCAACTATACAAGCTCAAAGAGAAATAAGAACAACACCTTCTCAGATTTCACATCAATATGCAAATCAAACAACACCAATAGATTTTGTTCATGATTATTTAAGAACCCACCCAACTGATTTAAGAAATTTAGAAAGAAACACAAACACACCTTTAACTCACTTATTTGATAATCATTATAATAACGAAGAATTAGTAGATTTAAGTAGAAGAGGTTCAACTTTAGTTATTGGAACAACAGATGAACCAAGATATGGAAGAATAGAAAACGGACAGATAGTATCTCCAGGATATGATATAAAAACTCTTCAATTAAGAAATCCTCAAGAAGTTGATGATTTAATGGCAAGAATAAATGATGTATGGAAAGAATCACAACCTTCAACACAACCAAGTACAAGACCAACACAACCATACCAACCTCAAGAACAACAAGAAACAGTTAAACCAAAAAAGAAAAAAGGTTTATCAGACTTAGAAAAAGCAGGACTTATTGTAGGTGGTTTAGCTATTGGTTATAAAGTATTATCAGATGATGATCATAGATACAGAGGATATGGCAACACAAGATATTATTCAAGAGGATCTAAACAAAGAGGAAGAGCTTCACGTAGTGTTTTCAGAAACAGAAGACCACAAGGTTATTATCCACCAACAAGAAGATGTAGATAACTTTAAAAACTTCTAAATATATTTTAAAAAAATGGAATACGACTTAGAATTAGAAAAAGCAGTTAAAGAAATTAAAAAAACTAAAGCCAAAACTGTTTTAATACAATTACCAGATGGCTTAAAACCAAAAGCAACAGAAATAGCTTCTTTTCTAGAAAATAACACAAAAGCAACAATATTCATATGGTTAGATACTTGTTTTGGTTCTTGTGATATTCCAGATGTAAAAGATATAGATTTACTAATTCACTTTGGACATTCAAAATGGCCTTTTTAACAAAACACTTATAAACCCTCATTATACTCTATTTTCTATGACAAACAACGATGAACAAATCGGATTTCACAAAGGATCTTTAGCTACTCTAGCAAAAGAAAGAGAAGAATTTATCAAATTACTTTCTATTGTAGAACAATTAATGCAAGCACACATAGAAGCTCTAAAGAAACTAGGTGTTGATCTAGAAGCAGAAGCTAAAAAAGCTCAAGAAACACAAAAGAAAGGTTTAGATGATCAAGTTGCTTAATTTTTTAAAATTAAACTATACTTAAAAGAACCATCACTTTCTATTACCTTACCTAATTCTTTTTTTAAATTTCTACAACCCCACCATCTAGGAAAACTCAAAATAAGATCTTTACCTTTTAATCTTGTTTCCAACTCACCATGACTTCCAGAAGGATTTCCTTTTATTTTCTCAAATTCAAAACCTTCATCAGTTACATATAATCTAAAACCAATCCAAATAAATTCAATATCTTCCTCACTTAAATAACAAAGAATTCTAGAACAATTTTCATATTCCAGTCTCATTTATTATTAGAAATACCTTAAACTATATTAATTTAATTATCCTATAGT
>NZCS01000012.1 GCA_002688325.1 archaeon | reverse complement strand
TGCTTTCTTAATTTCTGTTTTACAACTTAATTTTAAACTTGTATCTTTACTTTTCGCACATACAGCATAACAAGTACTTCCTTTATCACTAGAATCATCATCTTGACAATACCATCCATTGTTATTCAAAGGACTTAAAGAATCTTGATCTGTATTAACTATCTTATCTTCAAAACCACCACTTACAACTTCATAACCGCTAGGACAATAAGTTTTAATACCATAATCTAATCTTCCTGTTTCACTAACCACAATAGAATCTACTTCACTTGCATCACAACATATTGCATAACATTTACTACTAGAACTATCATCTTCACAAGAAAAACCATCTGCTTGAGGAATACCATAGCTTCCTATACTTCCAGCCCATCCTCCCCCCATGATTGTATAACCAGAACCACATTTTGCTTCTCCATTAGAAACTTCTACTGTTTTACAAACATTATCAAGTTTTTTAACTGCAAAACCAGTTAAATCAGGATTTACTATAGAAATAACAACTAGAGCGACAATAATTAAAACACCAATAACAATTTTACCCTCTTTTTTTAACATTATTAACTAAAAATACAACTAATATTTAAAAACTTTTTCCTTTCACAAAAACCAAACCAATTAAACTACCTAAACTATCCCAAAAAACATCATAAAAACTAAAAACTCTTCCAACAACAAACATTTGATGTATCTCATCACTTAAACCATACAAAACACATATAACTAAACCAAATAAATAATAATTTTTAATTTCTAAACTAATACCAACTAACAAACCTAAAATCAAATAAACACCAACATGTAAAATCCAAGAAGGCATCTCTCCAGGACTTCCACCTAAACTTAAAGAACTTAAATAAAAGATCATACTCATCCAAATAATAACACTTAACCAATATATCTTCATTTTAAATAATAAAACATAAATCATTTTTATATCTTTCTCTAATCCAGAACAAGTAACGCAATAGAAACATTTATAAAGAATAGTGTATTATTAATTATATGATAATTCATTTTTGGAATCTTCCTGAAAAAAGAACTTATATCAAATTAAAAGAAAAATTTAAAGAAGAATTAGCCAAAACTTTAGAAAATAAAAAGTATTCTTGGAAAATAAGAAACAAAATCAAAAAAGGTAAAATAAATTTAATAAAAATAAAAGAGATAAGTAAACAAGAAAATATCCCATTAAATACAATTGAGAAGAATATTGGGTGGATTGGTGGAAATAACAGCAAGGGTTTATTAAACCCAAAATTCCCAATAAACTTTTCAAACAGAAATGGAGGAAGATTCATTGCAGCAATAATAAATGATGGAACTTTAACCAACAATGGCAAAAACAATCATGGAAGACTTATGTATGATAATTTCAATAAATCCTTAAGAGAATCAGTTATAAATGATTATCTAAAAATTTTTGGGGGGGATAAAAATGAAATAGCATTTCGTAGTTCTGAAAGAAAAAAATACTTAGAATTTTCTTCAGTAATAAGAGATATAATTGAACTAGTTATAAAAGAAAAAGGTTCTAAGAATGAAAGTAATTTAGAACTTCCTAAATTTATTTTTAAAAATAAAAAAACAATGATTGGATGGATAGAACAAACAATAGCAGATGAAGGAGAAGTAAAAAATTATCCAAAAGAAAATAGAAGATCAATTGTTTGGAGAAGATCCTTTGATGTAACAAATATAATTAAACAAAAAATAAAAAAAGATACATCTATTAGACAACTTCCTAAAAAAATACAAAATTTATTAGAAAAACAAGAATGTAAACTAATAGAAGGAGAAAAGAGGATATTGAATTTTCTTAAAATAGATTATAGTGTCTACAATTTAGGAATTTACTTAACAACTAAAGAAAAGATTAGGACAAGATTTCAAGTAAACATAACAAAAAGAGAAAATTTACTCAATTTAAGAAAAATAATAAGAATACCTTCAGATGAAAAAAATGAAAAATTTACAAAAGCAATAAAAGATTTTGTAAGATACAAAGAACCATTAAACATAAAAAAAGTTATACTCAATTTAGGAAAAAATAAAAAGACATTTACTTCTATAGATTTAAAATTAAAGATGAAATATAAAAATATAAGTAACACATCAAAATGGTTAAAAATATTTGAAGAAGAAGGTTTAATTAAAAAAATAAAAGAATTTTCTTACAATAAAAATCACAAACAACCAGCAATTTATCAACTTACTCTAAGTAAATAGCAGGTTTTCCTTTTTTAGATTTTTTAGCTTTATTTTGAGGGTCATACTTCTCTTTATCATTCAAAGCATATATTTCCACATCCCCAAATTCTTTCTCTAAAAATTCTTTCAAATCTTCTAATTCTTTTAATTCATTTGGAATTACATACAAATAAATTTTCTTAAAAACACCAACAATTTTCTTAATATTATTCACATCATCTAATAAACTTCTAATTTTCTCTTCTTTCTCCAAAATTTTCTCATCAACTTCAAATTTCTTCAAAAATTCATTTTCAAAAATACTTTTTTTATTTCCTATTTTTTCCCATAATTCTTCAGCAATATGAGGCATAAACGGAGCAACTAACTTACACCAATTTTCAACAATATTTTTACTTACTTTACCCCCATTTTTCCTTTCAAACCATTTCAAATCTTGTAATAAACCAAAACTGATTTCTTGTAAAGCTTTTCTCAATTCAGATTTATCCATAAACTCAAAATACTTTTTCATTCTCATATTAAAAGCATTTTCTAACCATTCATCTTTACTATCTTTAAAATCAAACATTTTTTCAATTAAATTATTAATATTTTTCAAACCCTTTCCAACCTCTTCAGTTCTCCAATCTAACTCTTCCCAAGGTTCAACAAAATTCATTAAGAAAAATCTAACCACATCAACACCCAATTCTTCACAAAGATCATTTATCAATACAACATTACCTTTAGAAGAACTCATTTTTTCTCCATCTAATATCAACATCCCCAAATTCAAAGTTCCTTTTTGTCTTTTATTACTAGGGAAAATAGCAGTATGTTGGAAAATAGAAAAACTCATATGGTTGGGAATTAATTCCAAAGCACTAGTATTATAAGCTAAAGGATACCAATATTCAAAACTAGTTCTCATCTCATCTAATTTTTTCTTGGAAATTTTACATTTAACATTTTTTTTACCTAAAAAAACATAATCAAAAACATCATCAGTTAAATTATCTTCTTTAATATCCTTAATAATATGGGCAATAGTAAAATAAGCCATATAAACTGTAGAATCTCCTAAAGGTTCAACTATTTTACTTTCATCAAAAGGAAAATTAGTACCTAAACCTTTTTCCCTAGTACAAGGTTTATTCTCTAACCAATCAAAAACATTTTCATATTGTTTTCTAAAAGAACCAGGAACAATATCCATTTTACTTAAAGTTTTTTTACTTTCTTCTTTCCACTTTTCATCACCATATTTCAAAAACCATTGATCTTTCAAAATACTCACAACACATTCATTTCCGCATCTACAAACAACTTTTCCTTCTAATTCATAAAAAACATCAGATTTTCCTTCTTTAATCAAATCTTTTTTAACTTTTTCTTTAGCTTTTTCTATTTCCATTCCTTTATATTTTCCTTTTAACATCACACCAGTATGAAAACCAGCTTTATACACCCTATTAGTTGCTTCTTCTAACTTATTATCATTTAAACTTTTAATATTCATTTCTTCACAAATCTCTTTAGCTGGAAAATCTCCAAAACTTTTACTTTTTATTATAGGAATTAATTTTATTTTTTTAACTTCATTATAATTCAAACCATACTTAACACATTTCTCTTTATCTAATTCTTTTAAAGCAATATAATCATAAGGAGCATCAGAAGGAACAGAAGTAACAATACCGCTTCCAAAAGTAGGATCACAAAACTCTGCAGGCAAAATTATTATTTTTTTCTCAACACCAGGAGCAACACAATGTTTCCCAATTAGATCTTTTCCTAAAATTTTACCAACAACTTTGATATCTTTTTGACGCATTAATTTTTTACTACTTTCTTTACTAACAATCCAATTTTCATTTCCAACTTTAATTCTAACATATTCAACACTAGGATTAACCCATAAATTAGTCTGTCCATAAACAGTTTCAGGTCTTAAAGTAGCAGCAATTAAATAATCATCACCAAATTTAAATTTTAAAAAAACCATTTCTTGTATTCCAACACCTTCACCTTCCAACAAATCATGATCTCCAACAGCATTTTCATCAAAAACACAATATCTAATAGGATAATCGCCTTTAATCAAATATCCTTTTTCATTTAATTTCCTATATTGCCATTCAATAAATTTATTATATTGTTTATCAATAGTTGTTAATTCTCTTCTCCAATCAATTCCTAAACCCAAAATTCCAAAACCTTTCTTATATCCATATTCAGCTTTATCAATCATATACTTTACAAAATCTTTAGCACTTTCTAATTTTTTTAAATCTTTTTTAGGAATTCTAAAATTATCTGTGAATTTTTTTATTGTTTTTTTATCTTTCCTTTTCAAAGCTTCAACAGTTGCTATAACAGGAGTTCCAGAAACATGCCAACCCATAGGCATTAAAACATTTTTTCCTTTCAACATATTATACTTAGCAACAACATCTGTAATTGTATAAGTCCTTGCATGACCAATATGCATTGCACCAGAAGGATAAGGATAAGCTACTTGGATGTAAAATGGTTCTTTCTTATTTATTTCAGGCTCAAAAACCTTCTTTTTCTCCCATTTATCTTGCCATTTCTTCTCAATTTTCTTAAAATTAACCATTTTAATTCTTAAACTATTTCTTTATTTAAAACTTTTTATTCAAATACATACTTAGTTCTTACTTGTAAATCATTTTCATCATCATGTTCTACTCTAACTTTTTCAGCTTCATCTGGAATTTTAACATATTCACCATTAACTTCAACTTCTTCACCCATATTACCTTCAACTATTTCATCAGTTACAATACTTCCATTCTCTTTTTCAAAATAAAACATCAATTCAGAATACTTAGCTAATTTCCCATTCCTAGTTTTAGATCTTACATAAATTTCTTCTTCTCTTTTAGGTATTTCAAACTCTACTAAATGATTCAATCTTTTCCTTTCAAAAAATTCTAATCTCATTTTTAACTGTTATAAAAATAATATCCTAGAAAAACATATAATTTCTTCCTCCACCATCTACCCAAACAGTTGAACAATCCTTAGGAACCTTACATAACCTTTGCCCTTTCATTTCAAATTTTCTACCAGGAAGATAACCTCCATTAGTATAAAGAACTTGCTCAGTATTAACAATAAGTTCTCCTTCACCTAAACCATAAGTTCTTAAGAAATATGTTCCTTGATCTCTTTCTACTCCAATATAAACACCTTCATTATCACTTAATTTTGCTTCAAACCAACCACCTTTAAAAACTTCTTGTTCTTCTCTTAATTTTTTAAGCTCATCTAAAGTAGTTTCATCTAAAAAACCTAAAGGTTGTTCTAAATCAGATAAAGGTGTTTCATCTAACAAAACCAAACTTAAATCCCCTCGTTCTTTTAATCCTTCTTCTGTCACCATTTTAAACTCCTCTTTCTTGTAGCAGTAGCGGCACATTTTCAGAAAAAAATTGAAAACATGCTTGATTTTTAAGCAACAAGAATGGATGTCTTAACTAAGCAAAAGTCTTTATTTACTCTATTATATTCTCTTTTACTTAACATATTTCAAAAAAACCACAACATATTTAAATACTTTTCGGCTAATCTCGTCTATAACAAAAGGGCCCGTAGCTCAGCCTGGATAGAGCATCTGCCTTCTAAGCAGGGGGTCGCGCGTTCGAATCGCGTCGGGCCCGATTTTCCCAAAACTCTTTTTTTCATTTTTTCAAACACGCCCAAAGTATATAAATATAGAAAACATATAATCTAAATGGAATTTGATTTATCTAAAATAAAATTAAGCAATTCTGATATTAAAAGAAACTTAAAATTTCCACAAGAATTAACTACAGAAATAGCAGAATTAATTGGAATAATACTTGGAGATGGAAATATATATTTAAAAGAAAACAAACAATATGAATTAAGTATATATGGTCATATGACAGAAGATAAAGATCATCATCTAAAAATCACGAAACTAATTAAAAAATTATTTAATATTCAAACTTACGAAACAAAAAATATATCATTTAACTGTATTAGAACACGTATATCCTCAAAAGGAATTTTATATTTTATAACAAAAAGTCTAAAACTTAATTCAGGAGATAAAAGAAAATATATCAAAATTCCAAAATATATTTTAAATAATAAAGAAATAACAGCTAGTTTCTTAAGAGGTTTATTTGATACAGACTTTACTTTAGTTTTTAAAAAAAGAGGTAGTAAAAAAAGACATGATTATCCTACAATTAGAGGTAAATTTAACAATAAAGAATTTGTAAAACAATTAAATCAGATAATAAAAGGGCTTGATTTTAAAACCAATATGTATTATGAACCAAAATATGATAAAAAGAAAAATAAGATTTATCATGGATATGCAATAGAACTTAATGGAAAATATAATTTAGAAAAATGGATGAATTTAATTAGTATTAATAATTTAAAACATTTAACTAAATATAAAATATGGAAAAAATATGGTTTTTGTCCACCACACACAAATCTTTCAGAAAGACAAAACATATTAAATAAAAGATTAGATCCAAATATATTCTATAAGAACTAAAACAAAAATCTTTATAAATGCTCTATCCCAACTTAAAACTAAGGACAGGTGCCGGAGTGGCCTAACGGGATCGTCTGCAAAACGATTTATCGTGGGTTCGAATCCCACCCTGTCCTTTTTCTTAAAAACAGCTAAAAATTTAATAGAAATCAAAACCAAACACTCATCTTAGCAACTATAACTACAAAACCAATTGTTAATATAACTAAACTCAAACCTAAAGCTAAATCATACCATATATTTCCACCCTCTACAATACAACTTAAAGCACCATAACAATCTGGATCAAAATTCTTAATTATCTTTCCAGTTATCTTATTCTCTTTTTTAACTTCTTTCTTCTCAATTTTCTTTTCTTCAATTTTTACTTCTTTTTTAGGTTCAACTTTCTTAATCTCAATCACATCTTCTTCACTACATCTAATCTCTAACTTAACTTCTTCCTTAACAATAACATTTCCAACAACATTTACATCTAAATCATAATCTCCTTCTTCTAAACTAAAACCTAAATCAACTTTCCTTTTCTCACCTTCCTCAATTTCATAAACTCTACTTTTTACATCCAAAACCTCAACATAAAAATTATCATCTTCTTCACCATTATTTTCAACTTCCATCATCAAACTAATCATTTCATTACATCTATCACCTTTAATTTCTAAATTATTAATAACTAAATCATAATCTTTCCTTTTAATATCAATTTCAACTTGATCATCACTACATTCTCCGTTCTCAGCTCTAACAAATACTACAAAATCATTACCTTCATCAATATCGTTTGGAATTTCTAAAAACAAACTCTCTTCTTCCTCTTCATCAACTTCAACATCAATTTCATCACTACTTATTTCCTCTTCCTCATCTAAATCAAACAAAACAACTTCCAAATCTAAATCTATTTCATCATCACTTTCTAATTCAACCTCAACTTCAATCTCATCCCCAACATAAAAATCATCACCCTCATCAGGATCTACAATCTCAACACTAAAATCATCACTTAACTCACTACAAAAATCTACATCTATAACATCATAGCAACTTACACTACAACAAACTCCATCTCTACTATCAACTAAATCACCCCTACAAACCTCATTTTCCCTACATAAGAAACCACTACTATCTCCACATGTTAAAGCTCCAACAGCATTTATCTTAACCTTAACCAAATCTTCACTTCTTCCACCTAAATTATCTACAACTTCAATTAAACATTCTCCAAAACCATAATCAAAAGATTTTATTTTTAATTTATCATTAACAATCTCACAATCAACATTTTTTTCAGTTAAAACATTTACACTATAACTTCCATCATCTACAACTTCAATATCAATTATTTTTTCACTATTTTCATCCATTTCTACATCATTAATATCAAAAACAGGTAAAATATTACTATTCTTAACTTTAATTCTAATTTCTTCTTCTAAAACAAAAACGCCATCACTAACTTCTAAATTAACAACATAATTTCCTGAATCATCATATCCAGTATCCCAAAAACTATTAAAAACTTCTCCAGAATTTAATTCTTCATTCAAAATACTAAATCTATTATCGTCTATTAAATAACTTAATCTATCATTATCCTTATCTATACCTCTAACACTAATAACAACTTTTTCACCTTCATTAACTTCTATATCACTTAAAAAACTTAAAACTGGTTCATATTCAACATCAACACTAAATTCTCTTTTATCAGATTCTCCAATATTCCCTCCATCATCACATCTAACAAACCATTCATAACTTCCATCATCTAGTTCTAATTCAAAAATATTATATCTTACATCATTCAAATACAAACTACACTCACTTTCTTCATTTACTTCATACTCAAATTCAATTTCAGAAACATCAAAACTTTCTCCATTACTAGGACTAATTAAACTTACAACTGGTTTTATAACATCTGCATCATTCCTTTTACCTTTTGTAGGATTATTATATATTCTCCCATCTCCAAAACTCTGTCCTTCTAAAATATCAAAATCAACTTCATCTATAACTAAACCACATTTTAATCTAACAAAACCATTTTCTAAATCTAAATCAAAAACTTTAAACCCAAAAGGAGCTATATATTCAGTTAAATCAAAAATTTTATCATTATTTTCTAAAACACATCCATTAAATCCAAAAAATTTATTTGTAGGATTATAAAATTCAACCCAATCTAAACTAACTTCATTAATTATAATTTTATTCAAAACATTTATTTCAACAACTTCACTATCTACTAAAACACCATCACTAACACTAAAAATAACTCTATGTTTTCCAACTTCATTAGCAACCCATCTAAAAATATTATTACTTTGTTCAAATCTTAAATCAGAAACACTATAACTTACACTACTATCCACATCATTTCCATTTAATACTATTTCTACTACATCTCCAATTAAAACACTAACATCATCTACTTCATCTAAAACAGGAGCATCATTTACTCCAATTACTTCTAAATCAACTTTATTACTTTCTCTTAATTCTCCATCATCAGCACCAAAAATCAACCAATCTTCCCCATACCAATTTTCATCAACATAAAAACTAACTAATCCATTTATAATTTCAACTCTAATTCCATCTTCATCAGAAGTATCAACAATACTAAAACTTAATTCATCATTCTCATAATCTCTAAAATGAGTATTCAAATTAATCCTATTTATTAAATCATTATCTTCCTTCCATCTTAAATCACTTATCTCACTAACTAAAACTGGTTTATCATTAACACAATTTTGATCTATATTATCAAATATTTCAGTAGCTCCAGGATGAATTAAACTATTAAAATCATCACAATCATTATCATATCCATCATTATCCTTATCATCATCACATTCATCTCCAATACCATCACCATCAAAATCTTTTTGTAAAGGATTATAAACTAACATACAATTATCATTTCCATCTCTTAACCCATCTTCATCTACATCACCACCATCCAAAACCCAATCAACAGAATTTTCAAATAATTTCTTTCCTTCATTACTCCATTTACTACTTTCTACAGCTCCAAAAAATAAAACTCTTTCATTATTAATTTTATTATTAAAAAATACTTCACCAGGTAAAATACTATAAACTACTCCAGAATATCTATAATAACTTCCACTCGAATAAACTTCTACTGTACCTTCAACATTTCTTCCAGCTAAATAATAAACATAGCCTCTTTCATCATAAACATAAAAATCATCCAAACCTTCAGTAATCACACCTTCATTTTTAACTTTTACTCTCCAATTACTAGTTTTTCCTTTTCTTTCAGTTAAACCAAAATGATTATGTATAGAACCATAAAAATTATGAGAATTAACTAACAAAGTTTTCATATCATACAAAGGGATCTTACTAACTTCATAATCACTAAAATCTTCATCCCCAATCAACAACATATCATATTCACTAAAATCATCATTTACATTCTTAACATCAACATTATGTCCTAAATTCTCTAAAACACCTACAAAATCATCATTAACTTCATTCTTAACAACATAAGCAATATCATCTGCTAGAACAACATTACACAATATTAAAAATAAAAATAAATAAATTACTTTTTTGATTTTCCCTCACCTTTGCTTTTATCTCCCTCTTTTATTAAAAACAAAGTTGCAAATATTAAACCCAATAAAATTATTGAAGTAGCAATTAAAATTCCTGTTCTTGAATTTACTTCTTCTTTCTTAACTACATCTCCAGTTATATCTATAATTTCTTTTTCTTTAACTAAATCCTTAAAAGTATCAATCAAACCTCTTGGAATTTCTTTTTTATTCTCATCCTTATCATCATCGTCATCGTCATCTGAATCATCATTATTGTTTACAGGATCATTATTATCATCTGGATTAGTATTATCAGGATTTGTATCATCTGGTTCTGTATCATCAGGATCGTTATTAGTATTACTATATCCACTTGTAATTAAAATAACATTAGAAGCTACAGCAACATTACCATCATCAGAACTAAATTTAACTATTATTTTCCCATTATACAAACCTTCTTCATCTGCTTTAACTATAAAACCAGCATTTTTTTCTTCTCCAGCTTCTAAAACAAAATTATCTTCATTCAAAGTAACTATATCTTGAATATCAAGAACTTCTAAATTAATTGTAACATCACCATCATTATCATTTATAACTAAAATACTTTTATCAATCTCAACACCAACATCTTCTCTTAAAATCATCTTAGCATTTCCAATAGTTCCTTTAATAGCACTAACAAAAGGCAAACTCGCTACTAATATTAATATCAATGCAATAGATAAAATTCTCATTCTTAACCCCCAGTATTACTATAAAATTACACTACATATTTCTTATATAAAGACTATTGTGATAGAAAATCTATTTTAGAAAACTTAGTTTTAATTATTTTTGGTTAAACTTTTTTATAAAAAGATTAAAAAAAGAAAAAAAGAAATTTATACTATTGGAATTGCATGATCCACAATTGCTCCAGGATTATTTGGAGGATTTATTGTATCTAAAGGTTCTCTAAGACAAGCACCATCTCTACAACCATATGGACAAACAGGCGTTTTCTCATTCATCATGGATTGCCCGCTTCTAATCTCACAATAGAACTCAGTCACATAACAATCAGGCGAATCACAACTTAGAACATCCTTATAATGACCTACATATTTATAGCAGGAATCAGTTAACGTAGTTATCACTGGATTCTTTTCAGTTATTTTTGATTCATAACGAATCCCGGTTGTAGATCCTTTCTTATAATAATCCTGACCATCACTATCTACACATCCAGTTGGACTAAGTGGAG
>NZCS01000011.1 GCA_002688325.1 archaeon | reverse complement strand
GAACAAATAAGAATATTTTCTGAAAAATTTGGTGCTGAAGCTTGGTTTGGTATAAGATTTGATCAATTAGGTTGGTTTTTTTTAGAATTAAAGGATTTGAAGAAAGGGAACAAAGGATATTCTGTTTCTTTAGAATTAGCAAAAGAGAAAGGTTTAAATTTTGAAGAATTAACTAATAGTAAAGAGGAGAAATTATGAAAGAAGTTTTATTATATGGGGGTTTAGCTGGTTTATCTACATTATTAGGTGTTTTATTAGTTATGTATAAAAGAAAATTAGCTGAAAAATATTCTATTTATTTTGTTTCTTTTGCTGCAGGAGTTTTGTTAGCTGTTAGTTTTTTTAATTTGATACCTGAAGGTTTGAAATTATATAATAATGGTTTGGTTGTTGTTTTGGTTGGGTTAATATTATTTTATTTAATAGAAAGTTTTGTTACAATTCATGTTTGTAAAGAGGAAAAATGTGAATTACATAAAGTTGGTTGGATGAGTTTTTTAGGTTTAGGTTTTCATTCTTTGATTGATGGAGTAATAATAGGGGTTAGTTTTAATATTAATGTGATGTTAGGTTTGATAACAACAATTGCTATCATAAGTCATGAATTTCCTGAGGGTTTAATTAGTGCTTCTTTGATGTTTAGAAGTAAATTTAAGAAAGAGAAAGTGTTTTGGTACTCTTTGTTAGTTGCTTTGGCTACTCCTGTTGGTGCTGTTCTAGCTTATTTGTTTTTAGGTAATGTTGGAAGTAATGTGTTAGGAATATTGTTGAGTTTAGCTGCAGGTTCATTTTTGTATGTTGCAATGGCTAATTTAATACCTGAATTGCATAGTAATACTAATAAGATGAATTTTATTATTATGTTACTTGGAATATTGTTTGTTTATTTGTTAGGTTTGGTTTTTTGAGTTAAACTGGAACTTGTTGTAGTTGATCAAACCAATCTAGAAATTTTTGTTTATTTTTTGGAGATTCAGAATCATAAGTGATCATCATTAATCTTTCTTTTCCAGAACAATTGTATTCATTAATAGAAACATAAGATTGATGGGTTGGTGATTCTTCTTTTAAATCAAATTCTACTCTTGCTGAATCAAATGCATATTCTTCTTCTAACAAAGTTTCTAATAATTGTTCTTTAAATGCTTGAAAACCTATTCTCCCAGCGCCCTTAATCATTATGATTGGTTTTATAGAAACCATAATTCGATTAGGTTTTCCTCCTCTTATTAAACTTTGATTAGTGGTTTCATTTACATGATCTGGATGATGAAATCCTGTAGTAATTAACCTTTCAGATCTTGTAGCAAATCTTGCTTTTTCTCTAGTGTGGTTGGTTTCATAATCAAGAATAACTTGAGAAAATGGTAAGATTCCTAAATCTGCACATTGGGAAAGATAGGTTTCTATATCTTGTTCATAAGTATCTTCTAATCTGTGTGTGTCTGGAAATCTAAGATCATGAGCATACATATCAGCAGAAAAAAAGTGAACTGGAAAAGGTACAGTTTGAATAGCTCTTTGAATTTGTTCTTGTGTTGGTTGTTCTATTGCTTCTTTCATTTTTAATTTAGTTATTATGGTTATATTTAAAATTAATTAGTCTAGAATATACACTTAATCCTCTAAAACTATTTAAATTATTTTAGTATAATTAGTTAAATGAGATATATTTTATTGTTTTTAGTTATTTTTAGTTTTTGTGTTTATGGAGAAGATTTGAAAATAGAAAGTAGAAGTGATGATGTTTTGTTTTTAGGTTTTGATTATAAGGATTTGTTTAAGGTAACTAATTTAGATCATAAAACTGGAATTAAAGATAATATAACTGTTTTTGGGAAGTATGATATTAGTAATTTTAAAGAAGAAGAATTTAGTTTATATGGATTAAATTATTATAAGACTTCAGGAACAGGAAAATTTAAACCTAAAGAAGAAGGAAATTATACAATATGTGGTTATATTTTAGATTCTAGTGTTAATGATAATAATAGTTTGAATGATGAAAGTTGTAAAAATGTAACAGTTATAGATACAAGAAATATAAAATGTAATGTTAGTTTGTGGATTTATAGTAATAAGAATATTTATGAAAATGAAAAAGTAGAATTTTATAATTATATTAGTAATAGTAGTTTTCCTTTTATTATTGAATATTGGATTGAAGATATATTTGGTTATGTTGCTAAGAAAAAGTATAATACTACTGTGTTGAGTAAGAAAAGATGGACTCCTAAAGTTAAGGTTAAGGAAAAAGCGTTTTTGATTAAGAATAAACTGCATGTGTTATGTAATAATTCTGGTGTTGAGGAAGATATTAAATTGTTTGTTGTTAAGGGTAAAGAAGATGAAGTAGAATTAAGTACATATGTAAAAATATTAGATGTGAGTAAGTTAAAAGAGAATGAAGTTGGGGATGTGAAAATTGAAGTAAGTAAAGGAGATACTAGGAAATATGTTGTTGATTTAAAGTTAGGAAGTGAAAAAAGTAAGATTTATGTTAAAGAAAAAGGAAATTTTACTTTTTTATTACCTGTGATACCTAAGAAAGAAGGAAGTTTTGATTTGGTTTTAGAAGGTTTGGGGAGTAAGGATAAGAAAAAAGTTGAAGTAGAAGGTTTAGAAAAAATTGATGAAAAAAGTAAAGTGAAAGAAATTGTTAAGGAGAATCTTTTAGAAAAAGAAGAAAAAATAGAAAATAATGTTTTAACTGGTAATGTTGTGTATGAAAGTACAGATGTTAAGGCTGGAAAATTAAGTGTTTATTTGATTATATTTGCTTTGATTTTAGTTGTTATATTCTTAGTTTTTAGGAAAGATTTATAAAAGAAGAATTAAAGATAAAAAGTATGATAATAAGAGCTGTAATTGAAATTGTTGGAAGTCCTAAAGAACATGTAGAAAAAATCTTAGGATTAGTTATTGAGAAGATTAAGAAAGAAGAATTGAAAGTGTTAAGAGTTGATGCTTTTGATGCTAAAGAAGTTAAAGAATTATGGAGTTGTTTTGCCGAGGTTGAGATTGAATTTGAAACTTTGGAAAGATTTATGGGTTTTTGTTTTGATTATATGCCAAGTTCTATTGAAATTTTAGAACCTGAAGAGTTGAAAGTAGAAAGTGGAAGTTTTGGAGATATCATAAATGATTTGTTAGCTAAATTACATCAGTATGATATGTTAATAAAAGGTTTAAAAGCTGAGAATATTGTTTTGAAAAGAGAAGATAAAAATTTAGAATGATTATTTTTTCTTAGTTTTCTTTTTTGTTGTTTTTCTCTTTTTACGTTTAGGTTTTTTCTTAAAAGATTTTTCTAGATTTTCAAATGCTTTTCCTAATTTCTTCATTGTTTCAGAAGGTTCTTTTGATTCTGGTAATTTTATAGGAGCTCTAAAACTTGGAGTTAGAGTTTTGAATGGTTTTGGTTTTTTTAATGGGATTTGTTTTCTTAGACTTGTTGGTTTTGCTAATGGTTTTCTAAATATATCTAATGGTTTTTTATAAGCAAATTGTTGTTTTTTGGATTTTTTCTTGAATTTTAAAATTCCTTTTTTGTATAAGAAGAAAACTACTCCTCCTAATACCAATAAGATTATTAAAATCCACCAAGGGAAACCTCTTTCTTCTGTTTTAGGCATAAATACACATTCATTGTTTCTACATTCTTCTGAAGAGGTACAATCATCATCTGAGTTACATGTTGGTTTTATAGGTGTACATTTATCATTTATGCATTCCTTACCTGATGAACAATCATTATCTGATTCACATTCTGGTTTAGATTTACATACTGCATCAATACATTCTTCATTTTCTGAACAATCACTATCTACATTACATCCTCTATCAGAAAATAGTTTACATCTAGTGTTTATACATAATTCATCGATTGAGCAATCTGAATCTGAACTACATGAATTTAAACTTACAGGTTCTGTATCACAATAACCATCATTATTAAAATCGCTACAACATTCATTATCTATCCATGAACAATCTTGAACAGAACAACCATTTTCACTACATTCTTCTGAATCATCATAATCACTACATTCTGGACTTGGTGCACAAAATGTACATTTATCTAGAAGAATGGCTCTTTCCCAATAACAAGGACCTCCACAAGAAGAACAGTCATTAAGATTTTCTGCTTGTTCACATGAAGTACAACTTAATGCGCATGTTGGGTCTGTTGGATCTAAAGGACATCCTTCAAAATCAACATCACAACCAAAAGGAGTATCTGGACAATCATCTATCCCATCACAAATTCCGTCATCGTCATCGTCTAGGGGACATCCTAAATCAAAAGAATCAGGATCTTTATTTATGTTACAACCAAATTCTGTAGTTAAACAACTATCTAAAGAATCACAAATCCCATCATTATCACCATCTAAAGCACACCCATCGGCTTCTATTGGGCAGTTAGGGAATGTATAAGGGCATAAGTCTTTATCATCTGGGATACCATCATCGTCTGAATCTGAACATCCAGTTATTGGATCTACAAATGTATTTGGAGGAGTATATGGACATAAATCAGGTCCTTCTGTACAAACACCATCAAAAGGATAAGCAGAATCACAAACTCCATCATCATCGTTATCTGGGTCACATTGTTCGCTATAAATTGTTGTTTTTATTTCACATTGATTATCTGTACAAGTTCCATCATCTCTATCTAAAGAACATGTATTTGGAAGTGAAGATTTTCTATATGTTATAAAATTTTCTGCTGGTGCTTGTTGATCACAGCCATCTTGACAGATTGTTTGTGAACAAGAACCTGTTCTACATACCCCTTCATCAAAATTACCTGTTGGATCTACAGAACAAGTAGCACAACCAGTACATTGGCCTATAGTAGGAGAAATATCATTACAATCTAAGATATTTGGAATATTATCTCTATCTGCATCTGAAACACAACCTATATTTTCAGAACAATAATTTGGATCAAATCCAGAAGTAGGACATAAGGAATCAATGCAAAAACCATATAATCCATTATCATCTAATGAGCAAGTTTTTTGATTAGATGGAGGTATACAATAATTATCCTCTTCACAATAAGGGTTGTTTGAGCAAGGTTCTGAAGGGCAATTTGAATCATTTGGTGTACATACCCAGCCAGTATCTGTACATTCTTTTTCTGCACATGCATTTCCACACAAACTTGGACAACCTGAACAGCATTCGGGGTCAGAATCAGGACATGCATCAATAGGACATTGATCTTGATCATTTGGAATTCCATCTCCATCATTATCTATTATTGAAGGATCTGTTATTATTGGTTGATCAAATACAATTATCTTATTTTCAGAATGTTTTTCTTGTATTGTAAGTTTAGTTCCTTGTTTATTAATTAAAGAAGCTATTACATCAGAAGCGTGAAGATAATCATTACAATCTATTGTTAATTCTTGGTCTTCAATTGTTAGTTTAAACCAAGATTTGATGTTTTTATCAGTGTAAATTCCATTTGGTAGAAATATTCTTCTTGATGTTTTTGTATCTGTTGATTTTAAGTAAGATATATTACAATAACCATCATTATCTACATCTAAAACTACAATTTGTAGTTGGTTTGCTTCTATTATATCTTGTTGAGTGTCTTGAGATATAGAAAATGGTATTAAGATTAATATTAGTAATAAAAGTATGAATTTTTTCATTTGTAGCCTCTTTTAGTTGAAAAAGGAGAAAGGTATTTAAATAATTTTTTGTTTTTAGTAGTTTAATGAAAATTAGTAATTTAGAAGAGTTTGCTAAAGGATGGAGAGGAGTTGTTTATGTTGGTTTGTATAAAGGTAAAAAGGTTGGTATTAAGAAAGGTAAAACTGTGAAAAATGAGTTTAAATGGTTAAAAAAATTGAACAAATATAGTATTGGTCCCACGGTTGTTGGTTTTGATGGAAGATTGGTGTATGAATTTGTAGAAGGTGAGAGATTAATTGATTTGATTGAAAGGAAAGATAAAAGAGTTAAGAGAGTTATTTTAACTGTTCTAAGAAAAATGAGAAAGATGGATAAGTTAAAAGTGAATAAAGAAGAGATGCATAATCCTGTTAAACATATATTTGTTGGTAGGAGTGTTAAGATGATTGATTTTGAAAGATGTAGGGAAACTGAAAAACCTAAAAATGTAACACAATTTTGTCAGTTTTTAATGAGGAAAAAGTTAGTTAGTAAGAAGATTATAAAAGTTTTGAAGAATTATAAAAAAAGTTATAGTGAAAAAGATTTTAAGAAGATTTTGGAGTTTTTTTAAACCTAGATTTTCTTATAGCATAATTAACTGGATTTTTTATTAATCTACATAAATTATCTGGTTTACAAACTTTTAAATCTAAGTAATAAGAAGCATTTTTACAATTTGGTGGAGGTATTGATTTTTTTGCTTTATGCCAATTTAGTTGTGCTTGTATATAATTGTCTGGTAAGGGTTCATAGTTTTTTTTATTCCATTCTGTTAAACTTGATTTAAGATCTTCTGTTTGATATCCTGTTGATTTGAAGAAGTTAATTAAAACAAATAAAGCTCTTTTTCTTCCATCTGATTTAAGTCCTTTTAAAATTTCTTGAATACAAGGAGGAAAGTTTTTTTCATTAATTTTTACTGTTATTTCTTGGTATTCTTTTTTAGGTTTTTCTTCTTCTTTTGGTAATTTTGAATGCCAATCAAAAGCTTGAATTAATAGTTGGTTTGATTCTTCTGGTTCTCCGATGTAGTAAGGTACGAAAGTTTTTACATTCTCTGGTTTTGCTTGTTCTTTTTGGAATGTTAAGATATCTTCTTTGTTAATTGGTATTGAAGCAAGTCCACTTTTCTCATGCAGAGAATAGGGGACCCGATAGAGATGTCTATTAGAGATTAAAATTGAATCTATGTCTACTTTTGAAAAGGGATCTGGAGTTTTTAATTGTTTTATTAGGTGGGGTTTTATTAATTCTTGTAAATAAGCAGCCGTTATTTTAACTGCCTCTGGAAATAAAAGATGTGTTGGTGTGTTGTTGATTGTTTTTGGTAAAGTTTTATGAGATACACAAATATGCATACCTTTATTTCCTGAAAATTTTACTCCAATATTGTTTATATTATGGAATTTTAGAGCTTCTATGATTAAATGTGTGCATATTCTTGAAGATTCAAAATCTCCATCTATATCTAAAATTATATCATAAGTTGTTCTTAGTTCATCTAGTTGTGTTTTTGTCATTCCTGGTTTTAATTTTAAAGGATCTGACCAATGTTCTTCTGAGATATGGAAAGAAGTTGCTCCTCTTTTTGTTGAATTTAAAATGTCTCCATCAAATTGAATAATGTCTGGTCTTTTTCCAAAAGAATTTGCAAATCTAGTAACTGCTTCTTTGTTTTTTGAAGCTAGAACTATTTGTTCTTGAATATCTTTTCTTGAATAATATGCTATAGGATCCATAGAGAAATGTATGGTTGATAAGTTTAAATAGATTGTTGTGATTGTTTGAGTATTTTGTTTCTTAATTTGTATGTGTTTGCGTGAAGTGAATATCCAAACCATCCGTTTAGGTTTCTTTTTAGTTCTTTTTTTGTTATGATTCTTTTTTGAAATAGTTTTAGATTTTCATTGAATTTTTTATAGAAGTTTCTTAAGTTGCTTTTTCTTAGTAATTTGTGATGATAGAAAATTTTGTATCCTAAAAAAATTGTTCCTTTATTCAATGGTTGAATTTTAGATTTTGTTGGATGAAGTTGTAGTTGAAGTTTATTGTTTAGGAAGGAATTTATTGCAATTTTGTATTCTTTTAATGTATTTTTATCTGGATGTAAGATAACAAAATCATCAACATATCTTATATAGAATTTAGCTTTTAATTTATGTTTTATGAAATAATCTAATTCATTTAAGTATAGATTTGCAAAAAATTGAGATGTTAAGTTTCCTAAAGGCATTCCTTTTTCTTTTTCAAAGTTTTCTAAAATTAATTTTGTTAGTTGAATAACTTGTTTATCTTTTATTCTTCTTTTTAAAATTTTTAATAGAACATCATGGTTAACTGTTTTAAAATAATGTTTGATGTCTGCTTTTAAGAGATATCCTTGAACTGAATTGTTAGTATATGGGTTGTTTGTTAATTTTCCGTTATTTGATATTTTTCTTTTGAACTTGTCAAATCTTTGGATTGCCTTATGTGTTCCTTTATCTTTTCTGTTTGCGAAAGAG
>NZCS01000010.1 GCA_002688325.1 archaeon | reverse complement strand
TGAAAGATATGAAGTTAAGTTTAGCAGAACCAAAAGTTTTAGTGGATAGCGTTAATATTATATCTGAGTTAGTTACAGAAGTTAAATTTAAAGTTTTAAAAGATAGATTTGAAGTTATGGCTATGGATCCTGCTAATGTTGTTATGGTTATTTTTAAGTTGTTAAGTAGTGCTTTTACTGAGTATAAAGTAGATGAAGAAAAGGAATTATGTATTAATTTGGAGAATTTAAAACAGGTTTTGAGGAGAGTTAAGGCTGGTGATATGTTGAAGATTGAGGAAGAAGAGAATAAGTTGAAAATTACTTTAGTTGGAGAGAATATGAGAACTTTTAGTTTGGGTTTAATTGAATTAGATGAAGGAGATCAAAAAGTTCCCAGTTTAGAATTTCCTATTAAAATTGAGATGCCTTCTTTTGTTTTTAATGAAGGTATAGAGGATGTTGGTATTGTTGCTGAAAGTGTTGCTTTGATTTGTAAAGATGGTAAGTTTATAATTGAATCTGAAGGTGGAACAAGTGCTGCTAGGGTTGAAATTGGAGATGAGGAAGGTGTTAAGGTAACTGGTGGAGATGAAGTGTTGGCTAAGTATTCTATTGAATATTTGAAAAAAATAAGTAAGAGTAATAAAGTAAGTGGAAATGTGGTTTTAGAATTTAATAAAGATTATCCGTTGAAAATAAGTTATAATGTTGTAGATAGGTTAAGTATGATTTTTATTCTCGCTCCACGTATAGCTACCGAGTAATAGGCAAGTTAATAAATTTAGAAGTCTTTATAGTATTTTATGTTAAATATTATTGAAAATTTTTTTAGTAATAAGTGTTATGTTCTTTTGGAACCTTCCTTTTTAACTGAACTAGTTGAAACTGCAAGAAAAAAAGTAAGTAGTTTTTCTAAACTTTCTGAGATTTCTGATATATATCCTACAACTTTTAGTACTTATAAAAATTCTAAGGAGAGAGCTATTTCTTTTAGTAAATTGGCGATTTTGTTAGATATTAGTCAACTTAAATTGTTTAAAGATCATATTTTGAGTGTTCGTACTAGTAGATCTGGATATAATCTTTCTTCTAAAATATTGTTCAATGATAAATCTTGGAAGATTTTTGATAAATGGGACCATTATTTACTTGGAGTTTTAGCTAGCGATGGCCATGTTTTTAATAGTAATTTTTATTTTAGACAAACTATCAAAGATGTTGAGTTTTCTGCTGTTCAAATTTTTACTTTATTTAATTTAGTTAAGAAGATACACTATAATGATAAAAAAATTCATTTTTATATCACTGAAGATAAATCTAGTAGATATGGAGGTCCTCAAAATAAGATTATTTTTAGTAGTGCTCCATTTAATATTTTTTTGAGTGATATTTTAAGTATGAAATTTGATACTAATTATTCTATCCCTTTTTGGTTGGATTCTAATAAATCATATGCTTATTCTTGGTTGGGTGGTTTGACTGATGGTGATGGATCTGTTATTCATTCTTATGATAAAAAGTATAATAGGTTTATTTCTCGTTGGGATATTTGTAATGGAGCAATAGAACCTTTAATTTCTATTAAGAATCTTTTAGAAATTTTTTTTGGCGAGATTAAATCAAATCCTAATCTTGGCAGTAAAGGAAAATATGTTTTTAATGTTGGTACAATGAAAAATTTATCTAAATTGTTACCTTCCATATTGCC
This sequence comes from archaeon, assembly GCA_002688325.1. GTDB lineage: Archaea > Nanobdellota > Nanobdellia > SCGC-AAA011-G17 > ARS1178 > ARS1178. The sequence continues at coordinate 4,957 of NZCS01000010.1, read as the reverse complement.
CACTATAGTTATAGAACGAAAAAGAAAAAAGATTATTCAACTTTTAGATTACTTAAATGATAAAGGTTTTGGAATTAAAATTGATAAAAAACAAAGAACTACTAGAAATCCCATAATGGATGATGTTGTTAGATTTTTAGAAGAAAATAGTTGGCTTAAAAAATTAACAAATTATGAAAGATTAGAAACTTATGGAGAAATTTTGTGAAAAATGAATTGAAAAGAATATGGAGAGAGATAGATAAAATAAAAAAATGATAAATAAAAAAGGAAGGACAGATATTATAACTATACTCTTAGTTATTTTGATACTTTTTTTTATTGGTAAGAGTTTGGGTTGGTGGTAACTGCATAAATTAGAAAAGTTTATAAGTTTCTTTATTTAGATTATTTAAATAATGGAAAAAAGAGGGCAAGTTAGTATATTTATAGTTATAGGAATAGTTATTGTAGTTCTTATTGGTGTTTTTTATTATATTGGTAGTTCTCAAGTTGAAAGGGTTGAAACTGTTAGTTTTAATGTTGGTCCTGTTGAAGAATTTGTAGAAGATTGTGTTGTTAATGAAGTTTTAGAAGGTTTTGAATTAGTTTATGAGAATAGTGGTTATTTAAAAGATGGAGTTGTTAATATTTGTAGAGAGGGAGAATATATGTTTAAAGATGATATTGAAAGAGAAGTGGAAGGTTATTTAGAAAATATTGATTGTGATTTAAGTAGTTTTGATTTAGGAGATTTAGTTGTTAGAGATGTTGGAGTTGTAATAAAAGATAAAGAAATTTTAGTTGATTTAGATGTTAAGGATATTGTTGTTAGTAGGGGAGATAATGAAGTTAGAATTAATAAATTTAATGTTGAAGTTCCTTTGAGATTTGGAGAAATTTATGATTGGGTTCATAAAATAAAAGAGAAAGCAATAAGTGGAGAGATAGATGGAAAGTGGAGTTCTTATTTGAGTGAAGCTAGAAGTGATAAGATTTCATTAAGAAGAATACCAAAAGATACTATTCATACTTATGGTGTTCAAGATATGGTTGGAATAAAAGAAAATGAAGAAGGTAATATATTTAAGTTTGATTGTTATTAGTTTGTTTGTATTATTTTTAGCAGGTTTGGCTAGTGCTGACTATTGTTGTGAGAAATCTAAAGAAGGAGATTATTGTAGTTTAGAAATTAGTGAGGATTTATGTGACGGTAATTTTTTAAGTGCAGAAGTTAGAAATGATTGTAGTGAAACTAGTTTTTGTAATGTTCAATGTTGTATTATAGAGGGTGTTTGTAATTCAAATGTTAAACCTTCTGAATGTGTTGATAAAGGTGGTGAAGTGAGAGAAGGAAGTGATTGTAGTGAAGTAAGTGAATGTCAAGAAGGTTGTTGTAATTTAGAAGGTTTGGATTGTAATGTTGTTTCTGAAGCAAAATGTGATTCTGATAGTAGAGATTTAAGAGAAGTTGATGGTTTTGTTGATCAAGGAGAATTTAGTTTTGAGAGAGGTGTAGATGGATTAGCTTGTAAAGAAGAATGTGGTGGTGGATGTTGTGAATTAGGTGGTGGAAGATGTGAGAATGTAGAAGAAAGTGAATGTAATGGAATTTATAATGCAGGTGTTTCTTGTAAGAATGTTGTTAGTTGTGATGAAGAAGAGAGATTTAATAGAGTTTGTGAAAATGGTGATATTCATTGGATAAATTCTTTTGGTGAAATTGGTGAAATTGTTAGAAGTGGAGATGAAGATAATAATCCTTTTGTTGATTTTCCTAATATAAATGGAGAATGTGGAGCTAATAGTTGTGGTTGTGAAGATAGTGTATGTGGTGAATGTAGTGGTTTAGATTTAAAATGTATTCCTAATGATTGTGAAGGTTATAGTGAAGGAGAAACTTGGTGTGGTTTTAAAGATGAATTGTTTGATTTAGGAAGAGATCATATTGTTTATCAATGTTTGAATGGAGAAAAAGTATTGTTAGATTTTTGCGGAAATTATAGAGAACGTGTTTGTGGTGGAGAAGATGGAAATAATCGTTGTTTAGATAATAATTGGAGAAGTTGCAGTAGTTATACTGAAGGAGGAGAAGATGAATGTACTTCTTTGGGAGATTGTGTGTATATTGAAAAACCTAATAACGAAGTTGTTGTTAAGGGTATAGTTAAATTAGGAAGAGAAAGAGCTTGTTTTACTGGTGAATTGTTAATTGAAGATATACCTTATTCTTGTGAAGGTGATGTTTTTGGTAAGAAATTTGAAGGTTCTGAATTTCTTTGTTTAGAATCTAGTATTGGAAATTTAGAAGATTTTAGATTTAAAGAAAAACCAGAGTTTAATTTTAGACAAATTAGTGGAGAGATAAGTGAAGTAATCACTACTGATGATGATGTTAGAGAAGATACATGGGATTTAAGATTGAATAATAAACCTGGAAGTGATAATTGTGATCGTGCAGTTGTTGAATGGACAGCTAAAGGAGAAATCTATTTAAGTTCAAATAGTTGCGTTCCTAAATATCCCCCTGGAAATTCTGAGTTATGTGAAGAATGTAATGAGGAAGGTTATGAAGAGTTAAAACAGATTTTCCCCGAATTAGAAATTTGTAGTTTGAAAGAGTGTGAAAGTTTAGGAGATTGTGAGTATAAATTAAGTTTAGAAGTTGTTCCTGTTGTTGATGATAGAATTGATTGTAGTATTTATACTAATGAAAGAGCTTGTGATAGGGCAGATTGTGATTGGAAAGTTACTAATAGATTTTATGGAACAGGAACTTGTGAAAATAGGAATAATAATGTAAATCCAAGTAATATAACTGTTAAAAAAGTAAGTTGTGAAGAAGAAAAGATTCCATTAAATGGAGATTGTAATGAATGTAATGATATTTTTTGTACTGAATATATGTGTAAAAGTATAGGTGAAAATTGTGAATATAATAAAGATAATTTGTATTGTTATGATCAAAGTCCTATTGATTTTAAAATAGATGTTTGGAAGAAAAAATTTGAAGATCAAGGAATATTTGGTTTTGATCCTTATACTAGTAATGATGTAGATGGAAAAAGTATTAAAGGAGAGGTTAGTGCTTTTGATTTTGAAGTTGGTGTTGAAACTGATAAACCTGTTAAAGAATGTAGATATAGTTTTGCATTAGACCGTTATGAAGGGATGGATTTAATGGTTAGTGCTGATCATGATTATTTAGATTGTAGAAGTATGGATTTAGATTCTTTAATTGGAAGAAATACTAAATGGTTTGTTGGAATGAATTTAGGTTTTAATGAAGAAAAAGATGTTTTTGTTAAATGTAAAAATTTTGGTGGTAGAGAAAGTAGTTTTGTTATTGGTTTGAAAAGTAGTGGAGAAGTAGATAAAGAGAATCCTAGAATTGGATTTTTATTAAATGATCCCATTAATGTTGCTTCTGAAGTTTATGAGTTGAAATTTTATGTAAATGAAGATAGTGAATGTAGAGAAGGTAGTGGTAGTTTTGAAGGAATGGAAAAAGTTAGTTGTAGTGGTAAAGGTAGAGGAATTTTTAGTGATTGGGATGAGTGTAGTGTTGAGGTTAGTGGTTTGGTTTTAGGAGAGGAAAGAGATATAAGAGTTGGATGTAAGGATTTGAATGGAAATATTGGTTATGGTGAAAGGAAGATAATTAGAAGTGAATTTGGTATTCCTGTTATTGAAATTGTTTATAGAGATGATTTAGAAGTTCTTACTGATTTAAATTTAAAGACTAGTATTGATGCTGTTTGTAAATGGGACTTAGTTTATAAAAATAATTATGAAGATTTGGTTTTTGATTTTGATGAAACTGGAAGTAATGAACATAGAACTGAAATAAACAATAATAATGTGTTTGTTGGTTGTAAAGATTTAGTAAGTGGTAGTTTTGGTTTAGAAGAGTATGAGTTTGTTTAGGAAAAGTTTAAATACCTTTATTTTATGATATTTTATAATAAATTTGGGGGTTAAAATGGAGAATTATGAAAAAACAGTAAAAGCAATAAAAGAATTAGGTGAGAGAAAATATCCTGAAGAAGGTTTAGAACATTTGAGTGAAGGTTTTTTGTGTTCTGTAGTTAATGGAATTCCTATGACTGGGGTTAATGGACCTAAAGTAATGCAAGATGGAGATGTGTTTAAATTAGGATATATGGTTGAAGTTACAGGACATGTACAAAGTGGATTTGCAGTAGAAGTTCCTACTAGAGATGAATTAGACAGATTAGGAAGAGAATATGGTTTTGATACTAGTAATGTAGGAGATTTTGTCGATGGTTTAGAAGGAAGAAGTTTTGATTATGGTGAAGAAGATATTCCTGAAGCTGCAAAAAAACTAGAAGAGTATTTTAGAGACCATGTAGAAGAAGGAGCTAGATGTAGTAATGTAACAGAATATGTAGATACTTTTAGAGATTCTGGAAGTGCTCAAATACATGCACAGTTACAATTAGGAGAATTAGCTTTAGGTTCTGAAGGGTATGAGATTGTAAGTGTTTTAGCAGAGAGAAAAGGTATTGAGTATTTAATGAAAAATTATTAATTTTTTTCTTTTTTTTGATTTTAAGAAATATTTATAAAGATTCTTTTGTTTTTGTAGAAATATGTTAAAAAGAGGTGTGATTGAGTTACCATTACATTGGATTATGATTATTATAATTGGAATTGCTTTTTTGTTGTTTTTTGGTCAGACTGGTTTTAAGTTAAGTGAAAGTTTTAAAGATGTGAATAATAATTTACTAGTTTTAGATTTGAGAAATGTTTTTTTAAGTGCTAGTGCTAATAGTAAGACTTCTAGTAATGTTGATTTAGAGTTAGAGAATAAAGTAATTAAATTTGAAGGTGAGAAGTTTTTTATTGAAGAGAATGGGAAGTTAATTAAGGGAAGTAAGTTAAATCAATTTGTTTTTGGAGATGAAATAAGTAGAAATAGAGTTAGGATATGGAGTGAAGCTTTTGAATTACCTTT
>NZCS01000009.1 GCA_002688325.1 archaeon | reverse complement strand
TCTAAAATATCTTCTAATGAAACTCCTATTGTTTTGTGAAAATTTGTAATTCCAAATGCCGAAGTAGCAATGTTGATTGCAGTGTCTGCTATTTGGTAAGTTCTTCTTTCTTGTTCTAGTCTTTCTATTACTTTATCTCTACTTACTGTATCCATGTAAGTTTGTTTTGTATAATTTCTTCCATCGTTCCATACTGCTGTTGCTTTTGGAGGGGAGGTTGGTTTTGTGTAAACTTTTAGAGTTCCTTGTGTGTGGAATACAGGATGAGTGTAATCTTGCATGTGAACTAATTTTGCTGGAGTTTGTTGGGTTGGGATTACTTGTGTTGGTACTATCGATCTTGGTGGAGGTATTGGTTGGGGTTGTGTTGAAGTAGGATTTGAAGTAAGAAGTAAGGGAATTGCTAATTTTATTAAAGATTTTTTTAAACTCATGTTTTTAGATAGTTAGAAAGAGTTTATATTTTTATTATAGGAAATATGGGAAAATATTTGGGATATTAAAGAAAAATGGAATAATATTCTTGTTTTTTGTGGATTGCTTTAAATTATTGGAAGTTATGGAGAATTAGAAGTAATTATAGAAAGCTTTATATAGGTGGTGTTATTTATGAGTGGTAAAATGGTAAGAGATTTAGGATATACTAGAATAGAAAGAAAAACTGAGTTAGATCCTCAATTAGAATCTGATTTAAAAGGTTTGGGTAAACCTAGTTTGATTGGAGAATTAGCTGGAAGTAATCCTGAAACTGTTTTTGATCATCCTGGAATTCCTGTTGATATAAGAAATACTTATTCTGCTGAAGAAGTTATTGATGGTTGTAGAATTTTATTAGATGGTTATAATGGAAGTGCTCATGTTGCTTATATAGACGTTTTAGATAAGAAAAGAGAAGAAGAAAATAAAGAATTAGAAGAGAAAGTTGAAAATATGGGTAGGAGAAGTTTTTTGAGAACTGGAGTTATTGGTGGTTTAGGAGTTTTTGCTGCTTTAGCTACTGGGGCTGGTGGTTATGTGGCAGGTAAGGATCATAGTGATAAACAAGATGCTGCTATTGTTAGAAGTGTAGATGGGTTGGAAGAGAGTGTAGATAGATCAGCAGAAATTACTGACGTTTGGGATTTAATTTCAAGTTCATTATACTCTTCTGAAGAAGAAGTTGCATTTTATTCTGAAACTTTTGAAAAAGATAAATTTGAATTTGGCGAAAAAGAATTAGAAACTCAAGGTATGCCTTTGGCTATTTCAATTCCTAGTTCAGCTACTTTTTCACTTGCTCCACCAATACCTGCTGGAAATGAAAATTCTTTAGAAAAATTAGAAGAAGTTGTACCTGAAGTAGAACAACAATTGTTAACTTCTCCCACTCATTATTCTTTTAACCGATTTGATTTTAATTTTAAGGAAAGGAGAATTGATGATGTTGATATCTTTATAAAAGGAATTAATAGTTCTATTAACCCTAATTTTTATTTTTGGAATGATGGTTCTTGGGTAGAAATTCAGAAATCTAAGAAAGTAGATAGAGATTTCCAATTGTCTCTTGATGGATTAATTTTAGAAAAACCAGAATTTAGTTTATTGGTCTTTCCCACTAAAAAAGGTTATGTTATGCAAGTAGATTCTGTTAAATTAAGTGTTAGGGGTGAATAATTTTATTTGTAAAATGAAAGAAAACTTAACTGGCTTAGTGAATAAATTAAATGATAAGTATCTTGCCTTAGGAGTTTTATTATTTACAAGATTAGGAGACACTATCAGTACGGGGATTGGTGCCTCCATATATGGTCCAGAACCTGAACAGAATGATTTAGCAAGAAAATTTTTAGAAGAATTTGGACCTTGGATAGGTAATATTGGTCACGAACTTGTAGTGTGGGGTCCTATGTTGGTTTGTGGTTATGGCATTAGTAAAGTTCTTGGAAAAAAATTAGATATGTCTCCTGATTCAATTCAAACAGCTCTTACTTATTCGGTGGCTCTCCCTGGTTTATACATAATCCCCCATAACTTTTATAATATTTTTTCTTAATTAATTTGTGTTGATTGTTTTTTGAGCACCATTATAATTCTAAAAAACAATATTTTTAAGTTTTTATCCTTTATTATAATAACATTTAAATATAAGTATATTCTAAAGTATCTTTAATAGTATAAATATAAGTATATTTGGTGACTAAGTGAATCAGTTAAAAAGGAAAGTGTATAAAAGAGGTAGTAGTTATGAAGTTACTATTCCTAAGTCTCTTCTTTGGAATCTAGATATAGAAAAAAAATATTGTATTGTTTTTAAACGAGAAAAAAATAAATGGAAATTTAAATTTGAACTGTTAAAGAATAAGAAAGAAAAAATAGGAGAATTATGGAGAAGAGTTTATAAAAGAGGTAGTAGTTATGAAACAACCTTACCCTTACCCATATTGTTTAATTTAGATTTAAAGAAAAAATATTTTGCTGTTTTTGATTCTGATTTGAGTATTGAGTTAGAAAGAGGTGATGACAAATGAAAAAATGTTTGATCTTCTTTGTGTTATTATTTGTAGTTTTATTTGCAGTTAATGTAAGTGGTGCTATTATTTATTATAATTATTCTGATATAAGTTATCCAAGTAATTCACAAAAGGCTTTCTATGGGAATACGAGTGGTATTGGAAAATGTCCTACTTTAGATAAAGACACCTTAGTTGTAGGTACTGAAGATGAATTTGGTAGTGGGTGGTACTCTGCTTCTAATAAATATGTTAATTTAACTTTAAGCGATAATTATCGTGCGTTTTATAACCATACGGATTGTGTCTATCATAGATTTGTTTCTTTAATAAATGAATCAACATCATCAATTAATAATTTAACTATAACTTGGGAAGGAACTGGAGGGGGAGGCACTATTTATTTATGGAACCATACACTTTCTAAATGGGGAACTATCGGAGTAGTACCTGGAACAGAAGATAATTTTACAATAAGTTATGCGGAAGGATTTAATGATTATATTAATAGTTCCGGTAACCTTGTTTTCTTAGTATATATGACTGCTGGTTTTGGGCCTGTGTTTTCTGCAACACAAACAGATTTTGTTCAATTTATAGTAGATAACACATCAGCACTAGCAATTTCAAATGTACAAACTCATTCAGGTATTTTTTCCTATGGAGTTTCTTGGGATACAAATTTAAATGCTAATGGAAGTTTAAATATAACAAATAGTAGTGGATTTAAGTATTATCAACAAGATAAAAGTTTTAGTACAACACACACTATCTTTAATACTGGTTCAGAAACATTACCAGCAAGTTTTATAATAAATATAACATCTTGTACTTCTGCAGGAGCATGTGCAACTTCTTTAAATCATAATGCAACTATGTTTGGAGATGGAGCAGGACAAGATCCAATAAGTCAGTTAAATATTACATTAATTAGTCCATTAAATAGTACAAATACAACTAATAAAAATAATACTTTTAGTTTTAATGCTTCAACAAGTCCTTTTATTTTGTATAATGCAAGTATTTATACAAATGAATCTGGAACATGGAAAAGTAATTATTCGATACAGATTAATGGAACTTTTAATAGTTCATCATTCTTCTTAAATAATACAAAAGATGGAAAGTTTAAATGGAATGTTTATGCTTGTGATATAGATAGACAATGTAATTATTCAAGAAATAATTGGACATTTACTGTTGATACTCAAAGAATAAACCTAACATTAAACAATCCTATTAGTTTTTATAATAGTACTAGTGCTGAAGTAATTTTTAATGTTAGTGTGGCAGATAAAAATGTTAAGAATGTTAGTTTGTATGGAAACTTTTCAGGAACTTTCACAATAAATACAACAAATAGTAGTGGAATTACAGACGATTATTTGTTTAATTTAACAATTGCAAGTGGAACTTATTTATGGGGTGTTAAGGCTTGTGATAGTAGTGGAAATTGTAATATGAGCAATAGAACTTTAACTGTAGATACAACTACTGTTGCTTTGACATTAACAAATCCTACAAGTTTTTATAATAGTTCAAGAGCAAAGATAGAATTTAATGCTACAATTAGTAACGGTAATTTGAAGAATGTTAGTTTGTATGGGAATTGGTCAGGAAGTTTTACAATTAATCAGACAAATACTTCTGGAGTTAATGATGATTATTCGTTTACTGTTAATTTGAGTGATGGTAGATATTTCTGGGGTATGAAAGCTTGTGATTTTGGTGGTTTATGTAATATGAGTAATAGAACATTTACTGTTGATACTACGATACCAAATGTTTCTTTAGTGTATCCTACAAATAATTCAATAAATACATTGCCAAGTAAACAAGTAAATTTTACTTTTAATACTTCAGATTTAACAATTGGAGTAAAAAATTGTTCTTTGTGGTTATCAAATGTTAATAATACTGCATTAATAAAAAATGCAACAGATACAAGTATAACAGTAGATGTTAATCAAACATTTAATGTTAGTAAATTAAAAGGTGGAGAGTATAAATGGTTAGTTGAGTGTACAGATTATGTGAATAATAAGGATAATAGTAGTATAAGGAATTTTACATTAACTGGTGTTGATAATCTTGTACCAAGTTTGGTTAGTTTGATAAGTCCTAGTGATTACTTAAATAGTAGTAATAATAGTATAACTTTTAATATAAGTGCTGAAAATGATAATTTGCAGAATATTAGTATATTTACAAATACAACTGGAAGTTGGATTAGAAATTTAACAATTGGAAGGACAGGAACAGCTAATAGTAGTAATTTTAGTATAACAAATATTAAAGATGGGATTTATTTGTGGGGTGGAAAAGCTTGTGATATTGCTGGAAATTGTAATGTTAGTATTAATAGAACGTTTACAATAGACACAACAAGTCCAGCGATTAATTTAGTTTATCCAAGAAATACTTCAAATTTTTCATTTACAGGTATTAATTTTACTTATAATGTTTCAGAAAAGAATTTAGTTGATAATTGTAGTTTATGGTTAAGTAATGCAGATAGTGTAGTTTTAATAAAGAATGGAACTGATACTGGAATAAGTAAGGATGTTAATCAGAGTTTTAATGTTACAAATTTAAAAAATGGAGAGTATAATTGGTTAGTTGAATGTACAGATAATGTAAATAATAAAGGGAATAGTAGTAAGTTTAATTTGACTATTGATACTGTTGCACCTAATATAAGTGCTGTAACAATAACAAAATCTTGTAATTCTGTAACTGCAGTTTGGACAACTAATGAAATTAGTAATTCAAGTTTAAATTATGGAACAACAACTGGATTGGGAAGTGTAACTGGTAGTAATGCATTAGTTAGTTCACATTCTTTAAGTGTAAGTAGTTTAGTGGAAGGAACAAGATATTATTTTAATGTAAGTAGTTGTGATCCAAGTAATAATTGTAATGTAAGTAGTGGAAGTTTTTTAACAGGTACAAATTGTCAAGGTGGAGGGGGAGGTGGAGGAGGGAAAGGTGGAGGTAGTGATCCTGATCCTGATCCAGAACCAGAACCTGTACCTGAATTGCCTCCAATACCACCATTTATTCCAGGAGTACCTGTAGTTCCTATCATACCTCCAGACATTCCTATTAATCCAGAAGTTAAGAATTTAGTAACTGGATTTTTTGAGAAAGGTTTCTTTAGTAAGGAAATAGTTAAGATAAGTTCAAGTTATGAATGTGGAGGTATAGTATTGTCATTAGGGGAAGTAGCTGATATACAATTAAATTTAGAAAGAGATGGAAGGTTTGTTATTCCTAGATTGTTTTTTAATGTTGGAGAGAAAAGAGATTTTTGTGCTTGGTGTTATGATGGAATAAAGAATTATGATGAAGTTGATGTAGATTGTGGTGGTAGTTGTATTGATTGTAGTGAGAGTAAAAGTTGTTATGATAAACCTTTGATTGGGATAATTGTAATTTTGTTCTTGTTGTTGTTTGTGAATAGTTTGTATTTGATTGAGAATTATGATAATAAAAATTTTAAATTTGGTTTGTTATTAATGGGAGTAATATTAGTTTTAAGTTTGGTGTTTAGTTGGATTTATTTTTGTTATTCTTATAATTGGATTTATGGTTTGTTGGTTATATTTGTTATATTTTATGTGATTATTTATAACAATGAATTTGGTTTTAGTAAAAAATGGAAGATAAAAAGAAGAAAGTATAGTAGATATGATGATATGTATAATTATGATGAAGTTAAAAAAGAGTTTGATGAATTAAATGAGATAATTAGGAGAGATATTAGGTATAGAAGATTTGTTAAAGCAAGAGATAAATTTGAGAAGTTGTTAGGTGTTTATAGTAAATTGAAAAAATATTTGAGTTATAAAGAGAATGTTAATTTACATTATAAATTAGGAAGATTAAGAAATAGAATAGAGATGAAGATGTTAGTTGAGAAGAGTAAAGAAAAAGTTAGAAAGTATAAAGTAAAGAAAGTAAAAGTTAAAAAATTTAAGAAAAGAAAAATTAATTTAACTGCTTTAAGTGATAGAATAAGTAAAGTTAAAGGTAAATTTAGGAAGGTTTTTAAAAGAGATAAAGAGTTAGAAAAGTTAAAGAAAAAGGTGTATAAATGAAGAAAGAAAAAGTTATATTATTTGTAGTGTTTTTGCTAGTTGTAGCTTTAAGGTTATTTTTGGTTTTTCAAACTGGAAATTTTAGTTCTGATGGAGCGTATCATAATATAAGAATAACTGAAAGTTTGATTGAAGGAAAATTAATAGATCATGATGTGTTAAGTTATGGTGGAAGAGATGTGATAAATACACCTGCTTTTAATTTTATTTTGGGTTTTGGATTTATATCTGAATTAATGTATAAGATATTGCCTTTGTTATTAATTAGTTCATTAGTATTTATTGTTTATTTAATTAGTAAAGAAGTAATTAAGGATAAGAAATATGTTTTATTGGTTAGTTTTATGTCTGGTTTTATTCCTATTTTGATAACTGGAACTTTAAATAAAGTAAGTGTTTATTCTTTTTTAATACCTTTAATGTTTTTAATGATTTATTCTGTTATGAAAATTGATAAGTATTTGTGGTTGTTTATAGTTTTAAGTTTTGTATTACCTTTAATTCATGCTGATGCATTTTTGTTTGTGTTTGTTTTGTTATTTTACTTGTTGTTGGTTGGTGCTGAAGAAATAAAAATAAGTAAATTGAAAAAGGAAGCAATTGTTTTGTGTGTATTTTTAGTTTTTTTAATAGAGTTTATAATTTTTAAGAAAGCTTTTTTGATTGATGGTTTAGAAATAATATGGCAAGGAATTCCTAAAGGGATTTTAGGAACTTATTTTAAAGATATTAGTATATTTGAAATTATTTATAGTGTTGGAATTTTACCTGTTTTTTTAGGTATAGGAGGGGTTGTTTTAAGTTTTAGAGAGAATAAAGAAAAATTATTTTTGTTAAATGCTTTAATCTTAACTGTTTTATTATTTTTATGGTTGAAAGTAATACAACCAGTTGTTGGTTTGATGTTTTTAGGAGTTGCATTAAGTATTGCATCTGTTTTTAGTTTGGATAGATTTTTTAAGTATATGAAAAAGACTAAGTTTTTTAAATTTAATAATTTAATTTATGTTAGTTTAATTGGATTAGTTATTGTTTTGATGGTGGTCCCAAGTTTTGTAAATGGGAAAAAAGTGATTGAGGATTCTTTTGATAATAATGAAATTGAAGGTTTAAAATGGTTAAGAGATAATACTTTGGATTTTTCAACAGTGTTAGCTGATTTGGATGAAGGGCATTTGATTAGTGGAATTGCAAAAAGAAAAAATGTAATGGATACTAATTTTTTATTAGCACCGAATACAGATGATAGGTTTAATCATTTGAGATCTTTGTTTAGTAATGTTTTGAGTTTAGAAGGTGCAGGATTTTTGTTAGAAAGATATCATGTTGATTATGTTTATTTAAGTCATAGAACAAAAGTAAAATATAATATAAGAAAATTAAATTATGAAGATTGTTTAAGGAAAGTTTTTGAAAATGAAAATGTTGAAATTTTTAAAGTTAGAGAAAAATGTTAATGCAGTAATTTTTATATTAATTATTGCTTTAATTATTTTGTTAGTTCCACATCTGTTTAGATATTCTTATGATTCTGGGATGAATGATTATTTTTTAGGTCTAGGTGAAAATTTTATTAAAGGTGATTTTGTATTTCCATATGGTTTGGGTTTTGTTTTAGGTTTGTTGAGTTTAGTATTACCTTTTAACATAATCTGCATTGTTTTAGGAATTTTATTAGGTTTAGGAAGCATGTATTTGTTTTATATTATTTTGAAGAAGTTTAAAGTTGATTTAAATTTAAGAATAATAAGTTGTTTGGTTTTAAGTATATCTCCTCCGTTTTTATATTTATTTTATGGATGTAATAAATATGCTATTCCTATCTTTTTAAGTTTGTTGGCTTTTTATTTTTTTATTACGAAGAAAAAATGGTTTATTTTTAGTTTTTTATTGGTTGGTTTATTTAATATTGGGATTTTATTCTTGAATTTATTTTTATTTTTGTTGTATGTTTTAATACACAGAAAATATTTTAAGTATTTTTTAAAAACTTTAGTTATTAGTTTGGTTGTTTTTTTAATAAGTTATATCCCTACTTTTTTAAGTTTTGGATTACCTAAGATATTTGTCTTAGATGGATTTTTTAGAAATTTTGTTTCTGATTTAGGTGGAAGATTTGGTTTAGGAATTTTTAGTATTTTAATAGGTGGAGCTGGTTTGTTTTTTAGCTGGAAAGAAAAGAAAAAATATTGGTTGGTTTATTTGAGTATATTTGCTTTATTATTGTTGAGTATTAGATTTGATGTTGTTGTTTTATATTTTAATTTTTTGTTGTCATTTTTAATTGGAATTGCTTTTGTTTCTTTAGTTAATAGGAAATGGGCAAATAAAACTGTTAAGAGTTTAATGATTTTAGTTTTTATTTGTGGTTTGTTATTTTCTGGAATATCTTATATTGATAGAATTTCTAATTCTCCTAGTAAGGAATTTGTTGAAGGTTTGGAATCTTTAGATAGAAGAAGTGTTGTTTTTAGTTCTTATGAATATGGTTTGTTAATTAAAAGTAAAGGTAATGAAGTAGTTTTAGATGAAGAATTTTGGAATATAGAAAATGTTAATGAAAAATGGAGAGATTCTGAGAAATTGTTTAGAGGAAATAATTTAAATGAGGCTTTAGAGATAATTGGAAAGTATGATATTGGTTTTATATTTATAGATGATAAAATGAAAAGAGAGACATGGGATAATAAAAAAGAAGGTTTGTTGTTTATATTAGATAATCATTTTGAAAAAGTATTTGATAATAATGTTGTAGAAATTTGGAAAGTTAAGTAAGTTTTATATAATAATAGACTTAATTAATAAAAAAGGTGTGTTAAATGGATTTGTTGACAATTATATACATGGTATTTATTTTTGCTTCTTTATATTTATCTATATTTTTCTTGATTATTTATTATAAAAATAAGAATAATTTGTTTGATGTTAAGGAATTAAAGGAATTTCCTACCTTAACTGTTTTGATTCCTGCTTTTAATGAAGAAGATACTATACAAGATACAATAAAAGCTGTTTTGAATAGTGATTATCCTAAAGATAAGTTAGATGTTTTAGTAATTAATGATGGAAGTACAGATAGAACATTAGAAAGAGCTAAGGAATTTGATGTTAGAATTTTAGATAAGAAAAATAGTGGTAAGGCTGATTCTTTGAATCAAGCTTTGGAAATGGTTGATAGTGAGTTTGTTGCTGTTGTAGATGCAGATTCTTATCCTGTTGAAAATGCTTTTAAAAATATATTAAGTCATTTTACTGATAAAATGGGCGGTGTTACTAGTTGTATTTGGGTAAAAGACCCAAAAAATTTATTAGAAAAAATGCAAGCTGCTGAATATACTTTTATTTCTTGGGCTAGAAAATTATTAGAATTCATTGGATGTGTTTATGTTACTCCTGGGGCTTTGAGTATTTATAGATTGAAGGCATTGAAGGGTGTTGGTGGTTTTGACACTAAGAATATGACTGAAGATATAGAGATAACTTGGAGATTGTTAAGAAATAAATATGAAATTGGGATGTGTTTAGCTGCTAAGGTATTTACTGTTCCACCTAAAAAACTTGGACAATATTGGAGGCAGAGATTAAGATGGCACTTAGGTGGTTTACAAACTTTTTTGAAATATAAAAATACTTTATTTAATAATAAATTTGGATCTTTAGGATTATTTATTTCTCCATTTTTTGGAATTTCTTTAATATTAAGTTTGACTGGTTTAAGTTTTTTTTCTTATATTGTTTTGAAAAGATTAATTCATTATTTTTTGTTAACAAAATCTTTGATTAGTACTTCTTCTTTTGGTTTATATGTGAGTAGTTTAGGAATAACTCCTAGTGTTTTTACTTTCTTTTGGTTAAGTTTATTTGCAGTTACTTTGATTTATGTGTATTCTTGTTATAAAAGTATGAAAGTTAGGTTTAACTTTAATAATTCTTTTATATTACTTAGTTATTTACTTGTATATGTGGCTTTGAATCCTTTTATTTTGGTTCATGCTATGTGGAGATATACAATGGGCAATATGCAATGGTAAAACAAGTTGATGTTTTTTGGAAGGCTGCAATTTTTACTTTGATAGTGTTTTTGTTAGGTGTATCTCTAGGTTATTTTATGGAAGGTAATAGGATTAAGAATATTAGAGATGAGTATAAACAAGTAGAAGTTGAATGGGCAGATGCTAAATTATTGAATTCTTATTTTCAAACCTTAAATCCTTTTTTATGTGATGCTTCTGTTAAAGAAAATTTAGAGTTTGCAGATAGAGTTTATGAAGAAGGGTTGAAGTTAGAAAAATATGAAAAATCAAATAAATTGAATGGAAGATTGTTGGTAGATAAACAAAGATATGCTTTATTAAAAGTTGAATTTTGGTTAAATAGTATTTTAATTAAGAATAAATGTAGTGTTAAGTATGTTAATTTGATTTATTTTTATAAGAATAATGCTGATGGGAAGGAAAGAGTTGAACAAGAAACACAATCTGTTATTTTGAAGGAATTAAAAGATAAGTATGGAAGTAATTTGATGTTGATTCCGTTGCCATTAGATTTGAATATATCTATGATTAATGTTATGAAAAATGCTCATGGTATTAGTAAAAGTCCTAGTTTGTTGATAAATGAGAAAATTAAATTAGAAGGTGTTTATAGTTTAGAGAAGTTAGATAGAATAATTAGGATTGAAAATGGGTTGTGATATGTGTGGTAAGGATGTTGAATTGGTTAATGTTAATATAGAAGGCACAATATTGAATGTTTGTAGTGGGTGTAGTCAATTTGGGGATATAGTTGAAGAAGTTGAAGTTGTTAAGCCAATGAAAGTTATGAAAAATATTGAAGAAGCTTTTTCTGAAGATTTTGTTGAAGGTTTTGAAAAAGTTGGCGAAGGAGGCTGATGAGTTTATTGTTGCGACGGACTTTGATGTTGAGGGTGAGGTGATTGGTTGGAATGTTGTTAGGTTTGTTTGTAAGCAGAAGGATGCGAAGAGGATGAAGTTTAGTTTGTTGACTAAGGAAGCTTTGGATGAGTCGTTTGATAATTTGTTGCCGACGCTGAATTGGGGTGCTGCGATTGCTGGTGAGACTCGGCATTATATTGATTGGTTTTATGGGATTAATTTGTCGAGGGGGCTGATGAAGGCTTTGAGTTCGACTGGGACTTTTAGGATTTTGTCT
The DNA here is from genome assembly GCA_002688325.1 of archaeon. GTDB lineage: Archaea > Nanobdellota > Nanobdellia > SCGC-AAA011-G17 > ARS1178 > ARS1178. Next base: position 10 of record NZCS01000009.1, on the reverse strand, counting down.
ATTGGTCGTG
>NZCS01000008.1 GCA_002688325.1 archaeon | reverse complement strand
TTTGTTTTTTCTATTGCTTCTGCTTGTTGTAATGCTTGTTTTTCTGCAATATGATTGAAGTAAGAATATTCTTTATTAATTGATTTTGCTTCTTTTAAGAATTTTTTAGTATGTTCAACTACTGAAATCTCTTTTGATTTTACTTGTTTGACGAATTCTTTAGCTAGCATTTTTTAAAGTTTTATATATTGCTCTAAAAATTGGACTATGTTCGTCTTCTTTTGGACGAAATAAAAGTTCTAAAGGATAAAATCCCCACTTAGTTATTCTTTCATGTCTACATGTTGGGATACCCTTACTTTCTCCTTGGTAAATATATGTTTCATCTCCATCTTGATCTGTAAATATATTTTGTGTTTCATCTGGAAGACCACTAATTAATTCTACTTCTAAATTTACTTCTTCTTCAGCTGCTCTTACTGCTGCATCTGTTGGAAGTTCTTGAGGTTGCATTGTTGCAGCTATAAATCTTAAATCTTTTGTTTTTGCATCTGTTACAAGTAATAATTGATTTTGTTGTACAATTATGCAGTATGATATTCTTTCTATTTGATTCATAGTGCTTTTGGTCCCCGGAAAAATCCGTTTTTTTTGTGTTTTGTATTTGATAAAGCAATATCTTGAGGCAGAGAAGGTTCTTCTGTGTCTTCTTGAAAAATGTTATTTATTTCTAATGGTTGAAAAGAAGGTTTTGTATCATCTGTGTTTATTTTGTCTAATTCTGAGAATGTTTTTAGAGTTTCTTTTATTTGAGGTATAAATTCTTTAATTTCTTTATCAGTTAGATTAATTCTTGCATTTTGTGCTATTTTTTGGATTAATTCTTTGTTAATTTGCATTATGATTAGTAATAATAGAGAAGGTTTTAAATGTTTTTTGTTATTTCACAACGTTTTTCTTAATATGTAAATCTTTTAATTGTTTTTCATCTACTGAAGATGGAGATGAATCCATTGGACATTGAGCTGCTTTGTTTTTAGGGAATGAAATAACTTCTCTTATATCATTAAATCCAAGCATTAAAGCAACTAATCTATCAAATCCTAAACCCATACCTCCATGAGAAACACTAGCAAATTCATAAGCTTGTAGTAAGAAACCAAATTTTTCTTCTGCTTCTTTTTGAGGAATTCCAATAACTTCTAAAACTTTTTTTTGTAATTCTGGTTTGTTAATTCTTATTGAGCCAGAGCCAAGTTCAATACCATTTAAGACAATATCATATAGATCTCCAATTACTTTTGAAGGATCTTTTTCTAGGTATTTAACTGTTTCTTGAGTTGGCATTGAAAAAATATGATGTTCTGCATCCCATTTGTTTTCTTCTTGATTCCAAGAGAATAATGGGAAATCTGTAATCCAACAGAATTTGAAATCTTTTTTATCTATTAAATCTAATTTATTTGCAAGTTCTGTTCTTATCTTTGATAAAACATCATTAACCACTTCTTTATCATCTGCTAAGAATAATAATAATGAATCTTTTTTTAATTTTAATTCTTTAATTAATTCTTTTTGTGTTTTTTCTGGGAAGAATTTTACAATTGAAGATTCTAGAGCTTTTCCATTGTATTTCATCCATGCTAGACCTTTAGCACCTTCTTTTATTGATAAGTCAATTAGAGAATCAACTTCTTTTCTAGATAATTTAGATTTTTCTAGATGAACGCATTTAATTAAAGGAGCATTTTTGAAAACTTGGAATTCTGATTTTTTAACTAGATCAGTTACATTTATTAGTTCTAATCCAAATCTTAGATCTGGTTTATCTGTTCCATATTTGTCTATTGATTCTGCATATGTTAATTTTATAAATTTAGGTAATGATTTATTTAAAACTTTTTTGAAAATATCTTTATATAAATTTTCTACTATGTTCATGATATCCTCAGAGGTTACACAAGATATTTCTAAATCAAGTTGTGTGTGTTCTGGTTGTCTATCTGTTCTTAGATCTTCATCTCTTAAACATCTAGCGAATTGATAATACCTATCAAACCCAGAAATCATTAAAATCTGTTTGTATAATTGTGGTGATTGAGGTAGAGCATAAAATTTACCTGGATTGACTCTTGATGGAACTATATAATCTCTTGCTCCTTCTGGAGTTGCTCTGACTAATAATGGTGTTTCTATTTCTATAAACTTTTGATTATTCATAAATTCTCTTGCTACTTGAGATACTTTATGTCTGAATGTGAAATGTTTCTGCATTTTAGGTCTTCGTAAATCTAAATATCTGTATTTTAATCTAATTTCTTCTGAAGGTTCTATTCTATCATCGATTTCTATTGGGGGAGTTTTTGCTTTATTTATGATTTCTAATTTATTTGCAAAAATTTCTATCTTACCTGTTTTTAGATTTTTATTAATCATACCACTTTTTCTTGATTTTACTGTTCCAGAAATAGATATAACATCTTCTCTTCTTAATTTTTCTGCTATCTTATGGGTTTCTTTATTAGATTTTGGATCAAAAACAATTTGTGTTAAACCATAATGATCTCTTAAGTCTATGAAAATAACACCACCATGGTCCCTAGTTGTATTAACCCATCCACACAAAGTTATTTTTTTATTTATACTTTTATCTGTTAATTCTCCGCAAGTATGTGTTCTTAGGCTTGTTTTTAGTGATGACATCTTATATTTTTAATAATTTAAGTTTTATAAATCTACCTTTTTTAGATTACTCCAAACAGTCATTGTTGCAATTCCTAATTCGTTGGCTATTTTTTCATAACTCCATTTTTTGTCTCTTAAATTGATCATTTTTGGTATAAGTTTTTTAACTTCATCATTACTTGAAACATTTAGTTTGTAATTTTTAACTAATTTTTCTAGTTTTTTTCTTTTTCTTATGATGATAAAGTTAATGTTATTTTTAAATAGTTCTATTGATTTTCTACCAGTTATGTTTAAATTGTAAATATCTGATTTATTAATACGTTTTCTTTTTAGTATATTTGATTTGATTCCTACTTTTAAAAGAAGTTTTTTTATTTCTTGTATCCCTTTAGAATTAATTGATACAGCATTTATTTGATATCCTTTTTCACGAACAGTTCCTTCTGAATCAAAGAAACCTTTAATAAAATTTTGAATTATTATCTCTGGAGATTTTTTAATTTCTTTTGGAACTTTCCATTTTCTAGTTTGAAAAGAGTTGTAATCTAATAAATCATTAAAAACATTTTTTGAACAAATTCTTATTCTGTATTGATTATTCCAATTTTTTTGTCTTTTTTTTAATTTTTTAAGTTTTCTATGAATCCCATATGTTTCTCTTAAACAATCTCTAAAATATCCGACAAATTCTTTATCTATAGCATTAAGTCCAATTTGATAAGATTGTCTTTTAGTACAATGCATCCAACCATCCCCACATAAAGTTCCTAAAATATATGCTTTTTCAAGTGTTAATTTTCTTGCTGAATTTGGAATTTTGTGTTCTCTTGGTGGAGGGACTATTAATCTTCCTTTGGATACTGCTAATTTAATTGCTTCACTTCTAGATCTTAGTTTTATTCCAATACTTTTTAATAATCTTTGAATTTTTTTATGATCTGTATTGAATTTTTTAGCTAAAGTATGACTTGATTCTCCTTTTTCATAAAGTTCTTTTAATTTTTCTGGTTTCATTCTTTTATTTTTTTTACTTTAATTCTTAATAAATCTCCTTTTTTTATTTTAAGTAGTTTTATTATTTCATTTGGAATATTAATGCCTAAACTTGTTCCTGTTGTTCTTACACTTCTTAGAAATTCTTCTTCTTGCATGTTATTTTATAAGATTTTATAGTATATAAACTTTTGGTTTTAGAAGAAAGACTGGCTTGTAATCTTAGATCCTCCGTGAAAACTACAAACCAGTCATATTTTAATCTTGTTGAAGTATAGTTAAGGTGTATTTATCATTTAAATACTTTTTTGCTACATTCTTTATATCTTTTAAAGTTATTGCTTTTATTTGTTTTATATAGTCTTGTTTTTGGTTTAAGATTGAGAAGTATGAATTAACTTCTGCTAGAAAATGATTATCTTCTGTTTTTAGTAGGAAATGTCCTTGGATTTGTTCTTGTGTTTGTTTTAGTTGTTTATTTGTTAATTTTTGTAGGTTGTTTAGTTCTTTTAAGATTATTTTTTTTATTTTTGGAATGTTTTTTTTGTCTGTTGATAGGTAAATAGCGAAGACTCCATAGTTGATGTTTGCTTCATAATGAGTTCCTATTTCATATACTAATCCATGTTTTTCTCTTACTTCTTCGAATAATTTAGAAGATTGTCCATAACCTAGATAATATTTTAGGATGTCTAGAGCATATGATTCTTTTGATTTTCTTGAAGGAGCTTTGTATCCTAAGACTAAGTAAGAATGTTGAATGTTTCTTTTTTCTGAAGTTATGTTTTGTTTGTTTGCTTCTTGTTTTGGTTTAATTTCTTTAATTGGTTTAGGTTTGAAAGTGAAATGTTTTTCTATTAAATCTTTTGGGTTTTGGATATCTCCTACTATTGAAACTGTGGTGTTGTTAGGTATGTAATATTTGTTGTAGTAGTTTAAAATTTGTTGTTTTGTGATATTTTTAACTGTATTTGGATATCCTGCTATTGGATGTTTTGAAGGGTGGTTTTTGAATAAATGTTTTTGGAATAAGATCCATTGGTAAAATCTTGGTTGGTCGTTAATTTGTTTTATTTCATTTAAGATTATATTTCTTTCATTTTCAATTTTTTTATTTAGGAATAAAGGGTTTTGTATTAGATCTGCGAGGATGATTAATGTTTTTTTGAAATGTTTTTTTGGTATTGTTGCGAAGTATGTTGTTAGTTCATTAGAAGTTTGCGCGTTTAGTTCTCCTCCTGTTTTTTCTATTTCTTCTGAAATTTGTTTTTGAGTTCTTGTTTTTGTTCCTTCGAATAAAACATGTTCTATTAGATGTGAGATTCCTTTTTCTGTTGAATTTTCGTTGTTAGAACCTGTTTTGATTGAAATTGAGATTGTAACTGTGTTAGATTGTTTTTTTTGGAAAGTTAGAGTTAGTTTGTTTTTTAGTTTGTAGGTTTGCATAGTTAGATGAGAGATAGGTGGGTTTATATTATTTTTGGAAAGTTTTAAATAAAAAATTATGTTTTAGATGTTTATGTTTAGAAAATATGGTTTTGTTGGAATTTTATTAATTATCGTTGCTTATATTATGAATTTAACTAAAACAATTCCTGCTGATCCTTTTGGTTTAATTTTGCCTCAGTATTTCTTTATTATAGGTGCTTTTTTGTTTCTTGATGCTTTAAATTTTAATTTGAATAAAAATTCTATCTTAAATAGATTAAGAAAAAAAGATTTTTTAATTTTTAAATTAATTTTTGTTGGTTTAATTATTGGACTTATTTTTGAAGTTTATGGTGTTTTTATATCTAATCTCTGGTATTCATATTTTCAATTTTGGTCATTGGAAAGACAATTAATTCATTATCCTTCTGGACTTTTAGTTGGTTATGGTTTACCTGCTTTAGTTTATTATAGTTTGTATAAAGTTTTAGCTAAATTTATAAATTTTAGAACTTTTAAAAAATCAATTAAATTAAATAATGCTTTCTTTAAGTTTTTACTTATTTTAGGTTTAATCTTTTTATCAATTCCTATTTTGTTGTATTCTTCAAGTTTGAATTGGGATCCTATTCTAAGAGGTATTTTATTTGGTTTTTGTTTACTGGGTTTATGGTTTGTTTTGGAATATTTTGAAAATAAATCACATAGATCTACATTTTTAACAACTTTATTACAAGGAAATTGGAAACCTTTATCTATTTTATTAATTTCTTCTTTTATTATTTCTGTTAGTTGGGAGAATTTAGATTTTATGAGGCATAGTTGGACATATCATAATCTACCTTTTATGAATGTAGTTGTGTTTGGTTTACCTATAATGATAATTCTGGGTTGGCCATTTTTGTTTATATGTTACTTTTCAGCTTATAAAATAATATTTAAAGATAATGAGGAGATTTGGTAGAATGTTTCCATTATATGGTTTTGTTGGTATTTTCTTTTTAGTATTTTCGTTTATGTTTACTTATTTGAATTTATATGGAACTTTTTATTTTAATATGGATATGTTTTATGCAATAGGTATTTGGTTATTTTTTGATGCTTGGGATTTTAAATTAAATAAAAAATCTTTAATACATTCTGGTATAAAGTATGTTTTTTTTACTCTTATACTTGGGGCTTTTTTGGGAGTAATAATTGAGTTATATCGTGAGTACACTTCTAATGTGTGGGTTTATGTTAATCCTATTGATTTTTTAAATGGCCCTCTTTTATTTATTTTTTGGGGTGTTTGTTTACCAATGTTTTATGAGTCTTATGTTGTTTTTTCTACTCTTCTTAATAAGTATTTCAAATTTAAAATTAAAAAATTTTCCAAAAACTTAAGGAAAAACATTTTTTCTATTTTAGGAATCATAGGGATTTTATTCTTATTAATTCCAATAATTTTTTATAAATTAAATTCAGGTCATTTTTTTACTTTAATGATCTTTGGTTTATGGTTTGTTTCAGAATATATTTTATACAAATTTAATAAAAAAACTCTTTTGGATTTTATTTTTGTTGGAGATTATAGACCTTGGGTATCGTTGATAGTTTCTTCTTTATTGGTTGGTGTTTTGTGGGAGATTAGAAATGTTTTGACTGGACAAAAAGCTGCTTGGATATACATTAAAACTTTACCTTTTTTGAATTATCAAATTTTTGGTGTTCCATTATTGATAATCTTGGGTTGGCCATTTTTGTATATTATATTTCTTTCTTTTTATAAAATATTTTTTAGAAAAGATAAAAGAATTTATTAAAGTAATTTTTTCAAAATCTTAGCAACTTCTGATGGATCTACTTTATATTTTTTTAAAACTAATCCCATGTAAGCGTTAAAAGATAAGTTTTTATTTTCAATTATAATTTTTTTAATTTCTTTTTCTGAAACTTCTGAAGTTTTATATTTAGAGATATTTATTTTTTTATTATTACAAACATCTATTAATAATTCTTGAACTGCTTCTTTTGATATTTTTTTACTATTATAATAAGTTAGAATTTCTTCAAAATGTTTTGGTTTTATTTTGGAAATGTTTAGATTATATCTTTTTTTAATTTCTTTTGGTGTTAAGACTAAAGTTTGAGCTAAAAATAATGGTTTTAGGTTAGGGAATTTTTTAACTAATTTTAAGAATAAATTATTTTTAACTAGTAATTTTGAAATTTCTGAATTTAATTTGTATTCTTTTTCTAATTTTATTGCTTTTTCTGTTAATAATTCTGGGATTTTTATTTTATCTAATAAATACTTAGTAATAGGTATTGGTTCTAAGTCGGATTCTGGATACATTCGAGAAGCTCCAGGCATTGGTCTTAGGAAAGTAGTTGAAGTATCTGGATTGACTCTTCTTACTTCTGGTTTTTTTGGAAAATTTCTTAATTGTCTTTTAATTTCTTTTTCTATAACTTTTGGGATTATTCTTAAATTTTGAAAACCTTTTAATTCTATTCTTGGGTTATTGGAAATTGATAAGTTAATGTCTTGTCTTATTGTTCCTATTCCTCTTTTTGTTTTATCTGTTGATCTTAGTAACATTCCTATATATTCTGCAACTTCTTTTGCATGTTCTGAATCTTTTATGTCAGGGGCTGTTGTAATTTCTATTAGTGGAATTCCTAATCTATCTAATCTATAAGTTACAGAGTCTTTTGTTTCTTTTATTTTTCTTGCTGCATCTTCTTCTAGAGAAATAGATTCTATTCCTACTCTTCCTTTTGAAGTTTTTATATAACCATTATAAGCTATTAGAGCAGTTCTTTGAAAACCTGAAGTATTTGAACCATCAATAACTGTTTTTCTCATTACTTGTATTTCATCAACTATTTTTGTATTTAGTAATAAAGAAATTTCTAATGCTGCTTTTAGAGCATCTTTTGTTATTAGGTGTGGTGGTTCGGAATCTTGTTCAACTAAACATGTAGAATCTGAATAAGCTTGATATGTAAAATGTTTTCCCTTTTCTAATTCATGTAATGCTGCTTTATCTATTTCTCCTAATTCTCCTACCACTGGTTTTAATCTTCTTTTTAATGTAATATCATGAGGATCATCTCTTAAAATAGAAGGACAATTACAAAACAGTTTTTTTGTATTTAATTGTTGATGTATTTCTAAACCAATTTTGAGATCCATAATTGTTATAGTTTTTTAATAGTTTTTATATTTTTGTATTTTAAATAGAAATCTCTGTAATTGTTAAGAAATTTACTTAAGAGTTATTATATCCTTCCATGAATGCTGCTTCTTCTGCTGAAATCTCATCATTTTCTACTAAGTCATCTGTGCCATCTTCACTATAGATATCTTCCTCTTTTTCTTCTTCCTCTTCGTTTTCGTCTTCTTCCATAGTTGTCGGAAATTTGTTATTATTAAAATAAGTATTTGTTAGTTTTTAGAAAAAAATTTTGTTTTCGAGGGTAAAATGGAATATTTTTTGTAGTATAGAAAAGCTTAAAAAGAGAAGTTTTATTATTTTATTTGAGGGGTTTATGATGACAAAACTTGATTTACCTAATGGGAGTTTAATGATTCCAAAAAGACAAGGAATTACGCCTGATTTATTAGGTTGGTCTGGTTTAGTTGTTCAAGATTATTTTAATGAGTCTAGATCTTTTCCAAAAGTTGAAAATGATATTGATTTAGAATTAGCTGTTTTAAGACCTCAAGAAGGAGTAGTTAATGTTTTAACTGGAACATCTGATTTAACTATTACTGGTGGAGATTGGGTTAGAGAACTTGGATTAAATCCAGAATATAGAGGGTTAGAAGCAGAACTTCTTTGTGATTTAAATTATGGTCAAGTTAGTTTAGTTCCTGTTGTTAGACAAGATTTGGAAGTAGTAGATTTTACTGATTTTTTAATTAAGTCTATGGAAGAAGGAGTTTATCCTATTTGTGGTGTTTCTGAAAAACCATTTTTAGCAGCACAATTAATTTATGATCATATTAAAGAAAATAAAGAATTAAGAGAACATTTTGGTTTAGAAGAACCAATAATAAAATTTCCTGTTGAAGTAGGAGCTTATGTTGATAATAGGAATAAAGGTCTTGTTATTCTAAAGTCTGAAGGTAGAACTGAAGATAAAATTGTAAGAGGAGAATATGCAGGAGATAATGTTCATTGGGGTTATGAAGTTGAACAAAGTGGAGAAACTATAAAATCTCATGGTTTGAAAGTTTTAGAAACAGATACTGAGAAAGTTACTTCTGAAGCTGGTTTGTATGCTGGACCTTCTGTTGCTGAAGGTACAGATAGAAGATGGGAAGCAGAATTTATTAGAGATTTATTGTCTGGAGCAAGAGAGTTAGGAAAAGATTTGAGAAGAGATCATTATGTTCCTATTGGTTTAGCTGTTCCTGGTGAAAGAGTTGAAGATTTAGAAGAACATATAATAAGTAAACCAGGAGTTTATAGAAATGGGATAACTGCTATTAATCCGCAGAGAGAAAAAGGTCATGTTGTATTAGCTAGAGAGATTAGAGCAGGTAAGAGATGGGAAGAGTTAAGTGGATTGTATAGGGATTTTGGTGTTGTTGGTTTTAATTATTTATCAAATTTTAGTAGAGATTGAAATTTTTTCTAAAAAACAGTTAAATTTATATAGTATTTGGAAATATTTTCCATTATGTTAGATAAAAAAGATGCAATGGTTTTGAAATTGTTGAAAGATGATGCTAAGTTAAGCATTAAAGAGATTTCTAAAAAAACTTTGTTACCTATTACTACTATTCATAATAGGATTAAAAAATTAGAAAAAAAAGGTATTATTAGAAATTATACTATAAATTTAGATGATAAAAAGTTAGGAACTATAAGTGCATTTGTTTCTGTATCTATGGATTATAAAACATTAAGAAGTGATGGCAGTGATGAGAATAGTTTATTGAAAAAAATAAGAAGTCATGATTCTGTTGAAAGTGTTTGTATGTTGACTGGGGATGTTGATATGTTAGTAAAAGTTAGGGTTGAAAATGTAAATGAGTTAGATAAATTTGTAATTGATTTTTTAAGAAAATTAGATGGTATTGAAAGAACAAATACTATGGTTATCTTGAGTGAGATTTAATAAAGAAAACTGTCTTCTGTTAATCTGTCATTGAATTCATTTGATAAGTTAGTTAACATTTGATTTTTAATTTCTTTTGAGTCTTTTGTATTACCTAAAACATGACCTAATTTTATGTAAGCTGTTTCTGGTAAAATATCTTCTAAGTAAATAACTCCTAATTTTGAAATTTCTCTTCCTGTTGAATATACTAAAGGATTTAATTTTCCATATAATGTTTGAGGTGCTGCACAAATAGTTAAACCTGCATTAATTGCTTTTTTTATTGTTGGTAACCAGTTGTATTTTGATTCTTTAACTGCTACATGTCCTAATCCTGTGGTTTCTATTACAATTCCTTTGTATTTTTTTTCTATGAAATAATCTAAAATATCTGGTGAAGCTCCAGGATAATATTTTAATAAAGCAACTTTTTCTTCGAATTTTGTATTTGCAGTTACTTTTTCCTCTGTTCTTTTTTTGTATTTTTTATTAAGTATCTTGATAGATCCATTTGGAAATACTTTAGCTAATGGTAGTTCATTAATTGGTCGGAATGTAGATCTTAAAGAAGTATGGCATTTTCTAACTTTAGTTCCTCTGTTAGCTAAGCAATAAGTATCTGATGATTCTCCATGACCAACAATCATTACTTCTGCCATGTTTGATTTAGCTAAGTGTGAAGAGCATATTAGGTTTAGATTAGTATCTGTTGAACCTCTATCTGTTGATCTTTGTGAATATGTTAAGATAATTGGTTTTGATAGATTTTTAAGCATGAATGATAGGGCTGCTGAAGTAAAATGTAATGTGTCTGTTCCGTGAGTTATGATAACTGCTTCGTCTTTGTTAATTAATTTTGCTGTTGTTTCTGCAATTTTTTTCCAATGTTGGTATGACATATTTTCTGATAGAACCATAAAAGGAGATTCTATTTTGTTAATATGGACTATATCTGAAATTTCTGGAGCTAGTGATAAAATTTCTTCTGGTTCCATTAAAGATTTAACTGCTCCTGTGTTGTAATCTATTTTTGAAGAGATTGTACCTCCTGTTGCAATTAAAGATACAGATGGAAGTTTTGTATTTTGTTTTATTTTTGTTTTTGGTATTATTTTTTTAGGTGTTTTTAGTTTTTTAATAGATTTTATTTTTGATTTTGAAATTCCTATGTTGTATCCCGAAGATAACTTAAGAATTAAGGTTTTTTTATTTACTGAAGGAATTAATATACCATCAAATATTTCATCTTTGGTTTTTACTTGAATTTGATCTCCTGGTTTTGGCATTTTAGAGAAAAAGTGAAATTAAGATTAAAAGATTTATATTCTGTAACATATATATTGTAGTGGCATAATATTTATATATGACTTTCTTATTAAGTTAATAATATAAAAAATTAGACTTAAGGTTTTGGGCGAACCTTTTAACCAATAACTCATAAGTTTGGGCAAACTTAGTCGAGTTTATGTATAAGTTTTAATTTGGGCAAATCAAAACTAGTTCTTAGAATGTAGAAAGTAGAACTTAAATATAAAGGTTTCGGTATTTGAGTTTATAATAAAATAAAAGGGGGAAATAAAAGATGGAATTCATCATACAAGATGCATTGAAAAATTCTGAGAACAATAAATGTGGAGATTTAAAAGTAGGACAAGCTTGTATAAAAGTTATAGGTGTTGGTGGTGGCGGAGGTAATGCTGCTAATTGGTTATTTAAGAAGGGAGTTAAAGGTGCAGAGATTGTTGTAACTAATACTGATAAACAACATCTTGATATGATGGAAGTTCCTAGAAAATTATTATTAGGTCAAAATTTGACAAGAGGTTTAGGTTGTGGTGGTTTTTTAGAAAAAGGAAGAGAAGCTGCACATGAAAGTATACAAGAGCTTAAAGAAATTTTAAAAGATAGTGATATGGTTTTTGTTACTGCTGGTATGGGTGGTGGAACAGGTACTGGTGGTGCTTCTGTTATTGCACAAACTGCTAGAGATAATGGAAGTATTGTAATAGGTGTTGTTACAATGCCATTTAATATTGAAAGAGCAAGAATCGATAAGGCTGAATTTGGATTACAACAATTAAGACAAGTAAGTGATAGTGTAATTGTTATAGATAATAATAGATTAGTGAATTTAGCAGGAGATTTGCCTGTTGAACAAGCTTTTGCTGTTGCTAATGAATTAATGAGTACAATGATTAAAGGTATTGTTGAAACAATAGCTGTTCCTTGTTTGGTTAATTTAGATTATGCAGACGTAAAAGCAATAATGACTCAAGGAGGAGTTTGTGCAATTGGTGTAGGTGAATCAGATTCTGAAAATAAGGTTGATGAGGCTGTTCAAAGAGCATTGAGTAATCCTTTATTAGATATAGATTATAAAGGTGCTTCTGGAGCATTAATTAATATAGCTGGTGGTGATGATTTGACTTTGGATGAAGTAAATAAAGCTGGTGAAATGATTACTGAAGCTTTGGATGCAGATGCTAATGTTATCTGGGGAGCAAGTGTTAGTCCTGAAATGAGAGGTAAATTAAGAATTATGACAATTGTTGCTGGAGTGAATTCTCCATACATAATTGGTAAGACAGACCATAAAGAACCAAGTAAAGAAGCAATTCAAGTAAGTGAAGAATTGGGTATAGATATGGTAAGGTGATTTTTCCAGGAAGGACCCCTTAACCCCCCAAGTTCTGGTTCTAGAGGGTCTCTTCCTAATATTCTTTTTATTTAGAAACAGTTAAATTTATTTTATTTTTATATGTTTTTTTAAAGGAAATATAGAACTTTTTGTTCTTTTTCCAAATTCTTCAAAGAATAACATATGTTGTAATCTTTCTCTTCTTTTTTTTGTTTTTTTATCATCTGAATATCCTAAAGGTATTACAACTTGAGGTTTTAGATGTTTAGGAAGTTTTAATGTTTTTTGTAATGGTAAATTTGTAAATGCTGATACAAAGCAAGATCCAATTTTTAAATCTGTTGCTGCTATTAGGATATTTTGTGCTGTAACTGTTGCATTTTGTGTTGCATAGAATTCTGCTCTTTTTTTATAAATATCTTTAATGGATTCTATATCTGAACATAGAACTAAAACAACTGGAGCTTGAGTTATCCATGTTTGATTTAAACAAGCTTTTGCTATTTGTTCTTTTTTTTCTTGATTTGTTACTACAATAATTCTTGTTGTTATTATGTTTGCAGATGTGGGTGCTTGTGATGCTGCTTTTAGGATTTTATTTAGATCTTGTTGTTTAATTGGAATCTCTAAGAATCTTCTTACTGAATGTCTTTTTTGGATTGCTTTTAATGTTTCCATATTTGTAATAAAGAGTAAGGGATATAAAAAGGTTTTGTGTTTTTAACTGTTAAAATTAAATTCTAAACAAAGGTTGTTTTTTTAGTTCTTCGTAAGCTTTGTCAATATCTTCTTGTGAATAGTTTTTAGATAATTTTTGTTTTATCATTTCTTCTGTTTCTCCCCAAGATTGTCTTTTTCTTATGAAGGCTTTTATTTCTAGTAAATTAGACATTATTGGTTTTTTAGGTTGTTTTTTTACAAATTTAGTAACATCAAATTCTTCTTTAATTGGTTCTGGTTTAATTGTTAAGTCTTTTAATGTTTTTTGATCTTTTGGAAGTTTTATATCTTTGTAAACAGAGGGTTTTTTCTTGAATTTAATATTTTTTAGAATTCCTTTTTTATTTAAGAAATATAATATGATTAGAATTATTATGATTATTGCTAAGATAATTAAGATTATTATTGTTGTTTTTGAATCTGTTATTTTTGAAATTGTGTCTGATACTGCAAATCCTGTGATTTGGTTTGTTGAATCTTCTTTTGTTTCTTCTAATTCTTCTTCTGGAATCTCTATATTGGTTAATTCTTTTGTTATTGTCCATATTATTTCTTCTTCTGTAGAACCTCTTTTTACATTAGCTGTTAATTGGTATTCTTTTTGATTATCTAAATTATTTGTATTAAGGAAGAATAAATCATTAGTTCCTTGTTGATCTCCATTTAGAATCCATTTGATATTTGTTTTTTCAAAAGTTGTAATAGAGAAAGTTAACATTTCATCTATGGTTATTTTTATGTTTTTGTTTGTTGGAGTAAATGAATCAATTAATTTTGTTTCTGGTTCTTCATCATCGAAAGATTCTTCAATTTCATTTGATTCTTCATTGATTGTTACTTTTATTGATTGTGATGCTGTATCTCCATCTGAATCTGTTAGAGTTAGAGTAATTGTATCTGAACCATAATCTTTTGGAGTGAATGTGATTTCGTCATCTTCTTCATCTGTTACTTCTACATCATGTAATGAAGTGTCTATGCCAGAAACAGACCATTTTAGGTTTTGACTTGAGTCTTCATCATCTTCTTCATATTCTGTTAGATCTACTTTCCATGAGTCAAGACCTGTCATGTTTTGATCTGGGATTGTTAGAATTGTTGGTGGATTATTTGAATTGTTTGATTGTGTATTGTTGTTTAATGTTATTGTTATTATTTGTGAATCTTTTAAATTTCCAGAATCTGTTAGTGTGAAGTTAGCTGTTGTTGTTCCATAAGTAATAGGTGTGAATGTGATTGTGTCTCCATCGGAATCTGTTACTTCTATGTTTAATATATTAGTATCAAAATCTGAGACAGACCAATCTAAATCTGGACCAGAATCTTCTTGATCTGATTCATATTGTGTAAAATCAATAGACCATGAATCTAGAGAATCTTTTATTTGATCAGGTATTGTTTGTATTGTTGGATTTGTGTTTGTGTTTACACCTAAAGTGAAAGTTCTGTTTGTTGATGCGAAGAATTCTTCGTTGTTTGAGTTTTTTGCTAAACAATTCCATGAATAAATACCATTTATAGGAATATTTGCTTGAAATTCGATTAAAGTATCATCTGTTGCTGTTTTTGTAGAAGAATGCCATGTTGGAGCATTTTCTGGGAAAATATATAATGTTAGATTTGTTAGTATTTCTGAACCAGTTTGAAATGATTTACATTGGAATTGAATTGAATTTGTTGTAATTGTTGTGTTATTCTCTGGTTCTGATAATCTCACTTCTAAAGCGGAAACTGTTGAGATTAATAGTATTAAAATTAGTATTAATAACCCTCTTTTTAGTAACATAATCTTATGAAGTTATAGGTCTTTAAAAAGTTTTTTGGTTTGTAAAATATAAGTTAGAAAAATATATAAATTTGAGTTTCTTTAGGTTTTTTAATGAAATATATAGAATTAGTTAAAGTTTATGAGGAATTAGAGAAAACTAGTGGAAGATTGGATAAAGTTGAGATTTTAAGTAAATTTTTGAAGAAAACTAAAGATTTAGAAGATGTGGTTCATTTAATTCAAGGAAGGGTTTTTAGTAGATTAGATGAAAGAAAAATAGGTATGAGTTCTAGGTTAGTTTTAAAAGTTATTAGTAAGGTTATTGGAAGTAAAGTGAGTGAAGTTGAGAAAAAATGGAGAAAAGTTGGTGATTTAGGAAAAGTAGTTGAAGAGTTAAAGAAAAAACAGAGTGTTTTATTTTCTAAAGATTTAACTGTTGGGAAAGTTGTTGAAAATTTAAGAAAATTAAGTGAGTTAGAAGGAAAAGGAAGTATAGATAGGAAAATAGGTTTAGTTGTTGAATTGTTAAATAATGCTAAAAAAGGAGAAGGAAAATTTATTGTTAGAACTGTTTTAGAAGATTTAAGGATTGGTGTTGCAGAAGGAGTTTTAAGAGATTCTATTGGAAAGGCTTTTGATGTTGAAGTTGAAGAGGTTGAGAGAGCGTATAATGTTTTAGTTGATTATGGTAAAGTAAGTGAAGTTGCTAAAGAAGGAAAAATAAATAAAGTTAAGGTTAAAATTGGTAGACCTATTAAAGTAATGTTGGCGGTATTAGTTAAGAATGTTAAAGAAGCTTTTGAGGCTGTTGGGAAGCCAGCTTTGTTTGAAGAGAAAATAGACGGATTTAGAGTTCAAGTTCATAAAGGTAAGGAAGTAAAATTATTTACTAGGAGAATGGAAGATGTGAGTAAGCAATTTCCTGATGTTGTTGAGGTTGTTGAGAAAAATGTTAAAGGTGAATGCATTTTAGATTGTGAGATTGTTGGTATAGAAGGTAAGAAGCATTTGCCGTTTCAGAAGATATCTCAGAGAATTAAAAGAAAATATGATATTGAAGAAATGAGTAAGAAGTTTCCAGTTGAATTAAATGTTTTTGATATTATGTTTTATGAAAAAAGTTTGATTGATGAAAAGTTAAAAGATAGAAGGAAAATAATGAAGAAGTTAGTTAAAGAAATTAAAGGGAAAATTGTTTTAGTTAAAGGTTTAGAAAGTAAAAATGTTAAGGAAAGTGTTAAGTTTTTTGAGAAATCTATTAAAAATGGTTTAGAAGGTTTGATGATTAAAAATTTAAATAGTAAGTATAAAGCTGGAAGGTATGTTAATGGTTGGGTTAAGTTAAAAGAAGTTTTAGAACCTTTGGATTTGGTTGTTGTTGGTGCTGAATATGGAAAAGGTAAAAGAAGTGGATGGTTAAGTAGTTTTGATTTAGCTTGTAAGGATGGAGATAAGTTTTTAGAAATTGGAAAAGTTGGAACTGGGATAAAAGAAAAAACTGAAGGGGTAACATTTGGAGAATTAACTAAGAAATTGAAGAAGTTGATTGTTGAAGATAAAGGTAGGAATGTTAAAGTTAAACCTGAGTTAGTATTGGAAGTTAATTATGAAGAAATACAGAAAAGTGTTAATTATAGAAGTGGTTATGGTTTAAGATTTCCTAGAGTTATTAGAATAAGAAGGGATAAAAGTGTTGATGAAATAAATACTTTAAGTGATGTGGAAAATATATATAGAAAACAGAAAGGTGGAAAGTGAATTTTGAAGAATAACAAAGTTTATATATAAGATTAGTTACCATCACTTTATAGTTTAAATTTACATGAAGTGAAAGATTGGAAATATCGCGGAGTGGTAATTTTTAATAAATTAAAAAAAGAGGTTTGGAGGATTAAACAATGATTGTAAAAGAGGAATTTTTAAGCAGATTAAGACAATTTTTTGGTTTAAATTTATATGAAGTAAGAATATGGACAGCTTTATTATCTAGAGGAGTAAGTACTGCTGGAGAATTAAGTGATATAGGTAATGTTCCTAGATCAAGAACTTATGATGTTCTTGAATCTCTAGAGAAAAAAGGTTTTGTAGTTATGAAATTAGGTAAACCTATTAAGTATATTGCAGTTAAACCTGAAGAAGTTGTTGAAAGGGTTAAAAAATATATTCATGCTGATGCAAAAGTTAAAGTTACTAGATTAGATGAGTTAAAAGGTGGAGATGTTTTGAAGGAATTAAATTTGTTACATAAACAAGGTATTGAATTTATAGAACCTACTGATTTGAGTGGAGCAATAAGAGGAAGACATAATTTGTATACACATTTGGAAACAATGATTAAGAATGCAAATGAGTCGGTAGTGTTAGTAACTACAAACAAAGGAATTTTGAGAAAAGTTGATGCTTTGAAAGGAGAATTGAAGAAATTAAATAAAAAAGGTGTGGATATAAAAATTGCAGCTCCATTTAGTAAAGAAAGTAAAAATGCTTTGAAAGATATGATGAAGATTGGTGCTGTTCGAAATTTGGATAAAAAAGATATGAATGCAAGATTTTGTATTGTGGATGGAAAAGAATTAATGTTTATGGTGTTAGATGATGAAGAAGTACATCCTACATATGATATTGGTGTTTGGATTAATACACCTTATTTTGCGGGTGCTTTGAATAGTATGTTTGATATTGCTTGGAATAATATGGATGATGGTGAAAAAGTTCTAGGTAAACTTTAATTTTTTTTATATAAATCTTTAAATATGGGTTAGTTTTAACTGTTTTAAAATGTTAAAAGAAAAAGATAAAGTAAAAGTGGATTATATCTTGGAAGTAGATGGAAAAATAATAGATACTACTTTTGAAGATGTGGCTAAAAAAAATGATATTTTTAATAATTTTATTGTTTATGAGCCTTTAGAATTTGAAATTGGAAGTGGAGTAGTAATAAGAGGTTTTGATAAAGCTATTAGGGAGATGAAGAAAGGTGAAGAGAAAGAAGTAATTGTTGATTGTAAGGATGGTTATGGGGAAAGAAGTGAGAAATTAGTATTAGAGTTAGATAGAGAAAAATTTAAACATAAAGAACCTATTAATGTTAATGATAAGATGATTTTGAATTTACCTAATAAAAGAAGAATAGATGGTAAGATAATTGAAGTAAAAGATGATAAAGTTAAGTTAGATTGTAATCATGATTTAAGTGGA
>NZCS01000007.1 GCA_002688325.1 archaeon | reverse complement strand
TTACAAAACTACATTCCACCTTTCAATGCAACAGTTATACAAAAATGTTTACAAGAAGGAGCAATTATCATAGGAAAAACATCACAAGACGAATTTGGTTTTGGAGGTTTCTCAACAAATTCAGGTTTTGAAATCCCAAAAAATCCTTTTGACAAAACAAGAGCAACAGGTGGTTCTTCCGGAGGTTCAGCAGGAATAACTCAAAAAACTTCTTTACAACATATCTCTTTAGCAGAATCAACAGGAGGTTCTATAGTAAACCCAGCTTCATTCTGTGGAGTTTATGGTTTATGTCCTACTTACGGCCTAGTTTCACGATATGGCTTAATAGATTATGCTTCTTCATTAGATAAAATAGGTCCAATGGCAAAAAACATAGAAGATATTGAACTAATGCTTAACACAATCAAAGGACAAGACACAAAAGATTCTACATCCTTAAACGAATCATTAAAAAGACCAAAAATAAAAAAAATAGCAATCATAAAAGAATCATTAAATGTAGACAAAGAAATAAAAGATCTTATTCTACAAAAATTAGAAGAAAACAAAATAAAATATGATTTAATTTCCCTTCCAATTACACAAAAATATGGAATTCCAACTTATTATCTAATAGCAATGGCAGAAGCATCAACAAATCTTTCAAAATTAGCAGGATTAACTCATGGTTCTCAATTACCATTAAAAGGAACATTTAACGAATACTTTTCAGAAGTAAGAAGTAAATTTTTCGGAAAAGAAGCAAAAAGAAGAATTATTTTAGGAACTTTTGCAAGAATGTCTGGATTCAGAAATGCATATTATCTAAAAGCTATGAAAGTAAGAACAAAAATAATAGAAGAATACCAAAATGCATTTAAGAAATACGATTTAATCGCATCACCAACAATGCCAATCCTACCACCTAAGTTTTCAGAAATAGAAAAACTTACACCTTTACAAAATTATATGATGGATATTCTAACAGTAGGTCCTAACCTAGCAGGTCTACCACATCTAAACATCCCAACAGGATTTATTAAAAAATTACCAGTTGGTTTACTTTTCACTTCAAATCATTTACATGAAAATAATTTATTAAAAATAGGAAAAGAACTAAAATGAAAATAGGAATAGAGGTTCACATACAATTACCTACACAAACAAAAATGTTTTGTAGATGTAAAAACCCTTCAACAACCACAGAAACAGAACCAAATACATTCACATGTGAAAATTGTTTAGGATTACCAGGATCAAAACCAGTTCTAAACAAAGAAGCAGTATTTCAAGCAATTAAACTAGCACTAGCATTAAAATGTAACATCAACAAAGAATCATTTTTTTCAAGAAAAACATATTTTTACCCAGACTTACCTAAAAACTTTCAAATTACTCAATATGAAATTCCAATAGCAGAAAATGGTTTCTTAAAAAACATAAGAATAAGAAGATTACACTTAGAAGAAGACCCAGGAAGATTAATTCATGAAGGTTCATCTACCCTAATTGACTACAACAGATCAGGAATTCCTTTAGTAGAATTAGTAACAGAACCAGATTTCAAATCTCCAGCAGAAGTTAGAGAATTCTTAAAAGAATTATTATCTTTACTAGCTTACCTACAAATCTACACTAGAACATCAGAAGCATCACTAAGAACAGATGCAAATATTTCTACAACAGGAGAAAGAGTAGAAGTAAAAAATATTACAGGACTAAGAGATGTAGAAAAAGCATTAAACTATGAAGCTAAAAGACAACAACAAGAAGTTACAGATATTCAACAAACAAGATCATGGATTCCAGACAAACAAATTACTATTCTAACAAGAACAAAAGAAACAGAAGAAGACTATGGTTATATTTTTGAACCAGATCTAACTAAAATTGAAATCACACAAAAACAAATAAGTAATATTAAAAAATCTCTACCAGAATTAGCAACAGAAAAAACAAAAAGATTCACAAAAGAATACAAAATAGAATTAGAAGATGCAAAAACTCTAACATCAGAATTATTATTAGCAGAATTATTTGAAAAAACAGCTCAAAAAATCTCTCCAAAATTAGCAGCTAA
This sequence comes from archaeon, assembly GCA_002688325.1. Taxonomy (GTDB): domain Archaea; phylum Nanobdellota; class Nanobdellia; order SCGC-AAA011-G17; family ARS1178; genus ARS1178. Next base: position 9,347 of record NZCS01000007.1, on the reverse strand, counting down.
ATGGTTAAGAAGAGAAATTCCAAGAGTTCTAAACTACAATAAAAAATCAATACATGACTTAGAAATAGATGAAACACACCTAATAGAATTACTAAATTTACTAGAAACTAAACAAATAACAGAAAATACAGCTAAAAAAATATTAGAAAAATTAATTGAAAAACCATTCAGACCTTCAGAATACATAAAGAAACAAAATTTAACTGTTATTTCCAAATCTTCAGAAATAGAAAAATACTGTAAAGAATCTATAAAAAAGAATCCACAAGCAGTTGAAGATTATAAAAAAGGAAATGAAAATGCTCTAAATTTCTTAATAGGATATGTTATGAAAAAAACAAGAGGGCAAGCATCTCATGAAGAACTAATTAAAATCTTTAAAAAATTAATCAATGGGTAAGAATTCTACTGCAAAAGAATAATTATTGGGATTCAAAAAAATATCATAAACTTTAGAAGCTAACTCAGTTGGTTTTCCTCCTTCAACTCTAACATCTTTTCTTTCTTCAAATCTTATATCTCCCCAATAATAGTCTCCTCCTTCATGTTTAATAATAGTTATCATTAAATTGTATTTATTAGAAATATCTATATTGAAAACCCTATCAACATAATCTAAACCAGAAGCACCAACTAACCCAGTTACCTTAACACTAAGATCAGTTCCATTAATGTTATCCAAAGAATTACGAATAAGATTAGTTAATCCAGAAAAAGATGATTCATCAGTAACAGGAATTCTAAAAGGATACTTAACACCACAACTCACTTCTTCCTTAGGATCAGCAACTACCTCTTTTCCCATAACTCTTAAAAAAATTTTTCACTTTATAAAAACTTATATTCTCTACTATATATTAAATAACTGATATAATATTCCAAGAACAAAAACACTAATTAAAACAATCCCCAACCATTTTCCTTTAACAATCTCATACTCAGGCTTCCTATCTCCTTTCTTAACAGCTTTCCATGCCATTAATACTATTAAAATTCCATCCAAACCACCAGCAATACTTCCTGCAAAACCAATTGTCTTAATAAAACTCCTAAAATTTAACAAAAACAAACCTAAAGGAACAATACAAGTTAAAAACCAACTTAAATGTTTACTAAAACCATAATCATAATCATACATTTGTTTTAAAGCCAAACCTAAAGTCAAAAAACTAGTGGCCATAGCAAATATTGCGAATAAATTCCCTAACAACAACATCTTAGGACCCAAAACATTTCCTAAACCAACAGTAGCAATTTCAGTTGTATTTACACCAGTAACACTAACAACAAAAAAAGTAAATAAAACATAAACAGCAATAACTAACACGCTCCCAGTAATAATACACTTTTTCAATCTTTTCTTGTGATTACATAAAATTTCTTTCATCTCAGGAATGGCTGCAGTTCCTAAAAACGCAAATAATATAACTCCATAAGGTAATAAAATATTTCCAAAATTAAAACCAGTTATATTACTCAAATCAACATACTTAAAAGATAAAAAACTAATCAATATTACTATTAAAAATATAACTCCCATAAAAAACAATTCATATTTCTTAATTAACTTTAAACCAGCAAATATTAACAAAGAAGCAAAAATAAAAAATCCTATTGAATATAAAAAACTACTTCCACCAAAAATAGCACTAAACGCTTCACCTTCTCCAATTAAATAAGCTAACAAAGCACCATAAATACCAAATAACATAACAAAAGTCATTATCTTCTTACCAGTTTTACCTAAATATTTCTCTGCATAACCAGTTAACTGATGATTTCCTTTAGTTCTCAAAACAACTTCACCCAAATATAACTTCAAAATTAAAATTAAAACACCAATAAGAATTATATTAACCAAACCAGTAAAAAAACCAGATTGAGCAACAACATAAGGAATTCCTAATACACCTGCACCAATAACTGTTCCTACTAATGTAGCTATTGCTTCAAAACCTCTTTTTTTCATATTATAACATTACATCTTTCTCTTTAAATAAATTTCTAAATAATCTCCATTTTTTCTAAACTTTCATCAACTAATTTTTCAATTAAATTTAAATCAATATTTTCATAACCCTTTGAAATTCTTAATACTAATTCTTTTCTTACTTTCTTTATAATCTTATCCTTAACATATTCTATATCTTTTTCTGGCAATTTTGTTTTAGGATTTATTTTTTCTCTATATTTTTTAGCTATCTCCCAACTATTCAACAATTCTTTTTCATACCTACTAACAATTTCCTCATTGTCAATGGCTTTTTCCAATATCTTATGAACTATCGAATTTGAGATATTTCCAATAAACAAATCTATTAATTTATTTCTATTATGAACCATTTATACCATCCATTACTCTCTCAAAAGTTTCATCATACATCTTTTTAAATTTCTTCAAAAAACTAGTCTTCTCCAACATATTTTTCTTTATTTTCTCAATTTTCTCAAATTTTCTCTCAATTTCCTTATCAACTTTTTCTTTTCCAATTTTCTTATTCTCCAAATACAAATAAATAGCAACTAAATTCCTAATTAAATAATATTTCTCATTTCCATCTAAAAAATCAAAATTATCAACTAAAACTTTACTTTTCAATAAATATAAATCTAAAATCTTATAATTTATTTTACTTTTAATATTATAAATAAACCTTTTCTTAGCTATACACCTACTTAACATCATTTGATATAAAGGATCAATTTCCAAACCTTTTTTTAATTCTTTATTATTTAAAAAAAGAACATGAACTTTTATCTTTAACTTATCAATTATCAATTTCTCTATATTCTTTTTCTCTTCACTAACAACAATAACATCAACATCATTAAAACAAAAACCTTTATCTAAAAAACTTCCAGTAATTATCACATTTTCATTTTTAACATTTTTATCAATTATTTTAATTATTTCTTTTATTATCTCTAATTTAACTGGTTCAACAAAATCAATATTATAAAAAAATGGTCTTTCAATTCTACTTTTTTCTATTTCCTTAACAACAACATAATCTCCAATACCAAAACCATTTCTATTTTTAGGAATATACACTTGATCCATCTTACTTCCTTTACTAATTCTACTTATTATTTCCATATTACGTAATATCACATAACACTATTTAAACCTTTCTATAATCAATAATTTTATAAATAATCTAAACTTTAACATTCCTATGTCAATCTACGATAAAAGAAAATCAAAAAACGAAAAAAGACTTAAAAGTAAACATAGAGTCTATAAAAAAGGCGGAAGAAATAGATCTATAAAAATCAAAGAAAGAGATTAATACCCACTCAAAGCCTTCAAACTTCTAACTGCATTTTCAGGAAAAACATAAACAGGAATACCTTTATCCTCTAATTTTCTAATCAAAACTTTACTAAAACTACCCCCAGTACTTACAACAACAATAGGTTTTTTATCTTTTAATTCAACTAAATCATCAATAATATCACTATTAATCATAGGTAATTGTAACAATAAAACAACTAACACCCCATCAACATCCTTATCTTCCAAACTTTTCTCAATACTAACCTTAAACATCTCATTATTCCCATCACCTAACAAATCAATAGGATTTCCAACAATAATCTTACTAAATCTACTTCTCAAAAATCTCTTACTCTCACCACTCATTTCACTTAATTCTAATTCATTCTTAATTATACTATCAACACACATTATCCCATAACCACCACCATTTGTAATTACTTGAATTTTCTTACCTTTCATTCTATAATTTAAAAATATCTTAACAAAATCAAACAATTCCTCAACACTATTAGCCCTTACAACACCACACTGCTTAAATATCCCATCATAAATCAAATCATCCCCACTTAAACTTCCTGTATGACTTACAATAGCTTCTCTACCTTCTTCACTTACACCAGCTTTAATACCTATCACAGGTTTAACCTTACTAACCTCTTTTAAAACCTCAAAAAACCTCTCACCATCCTTAACACCTTCCAAATAAAAACATATTACATCTGTATTCTCATCATCTTTTAAATATTCTAAAAAATCAGAAATATCTAAATTCACACCATTACCATAACTAATAAATTTACTAAATCCAAAACCATTATCACTCATCAAATCTAAAATTGCACCACCAACAGCACCAGATTGAGAAACAAAACTTACTTTTCCTTTTTCAGGTCTTTTAACTCTAGATTTAGGCATAAAAATAGTATCTACTTCACTATAACTATCATATAAACCCAAACAATTAGGTCCTACTGCTTTAATATCATATTTATCCAATAACTTCTTCAATTCTTTCTCTAATTTCTCATTTCCAACTTCAGCAAAACCACTACTAATTATAACTACATTTCTTACTTTTTTCTTCCCACAATCCTTTACTACATCTAAAACTAAATCAGCAGGAACAGCAATAACAACTAAATCTACTTCATCTATATCATTTACACTACTAAAAGTCTTATAACCTAAAACTTCTTCAACATTAGGATTAACTGCATATACATTACCTTTAAAATCCGATTCAATAAAATTCTGAAAAATAACATGTCCAATCTTATTAATATCTCTAGAAACACCAACAATAGCTACATTCTTAGCATTAAAAAATTTATCCATTTTAAACTATAAGCTGTTATTATATATAAATTTTATCATGATGATCATAATCTTCAAAAGAAACAAAATTATTTAATTTGTCAAAACTAAAAACAAGAACAAAACTACCAATTTTAACTCTTTTTGAATCTTTCATATTATGCCTCAAATTTTTATAATGTTCTATATCATAAGAATTAATTATTTCGTCAATCTTCTTCATAACTACTTCATAAGACTTTTTATCTTTTTTAAACAGTTTAATTAATTTTTTATCTAATTTTGGTTTAATCTCAAATTCACGCATTTTCTACATGCTCTTTTAATTCTTTAATATTCTTAAACCTAATTCCTTTTTGTTTTTTTATTTTTTCAAGTTTTTCAATATACTCAGGTCTTAATTCAGGTTCTAATACCTCATTCATATACTCTTCAACAACTAAAGTTATAGCTGCACTTTTATCTTTTAAACCATATTTTGCCTTAACAACATTTAAAACCCTATTTACATTTTCATTAATATTTATCATAGCTTGAACCATATTTACATCACATATATACTTATATACACCACATATATAAAACTTTCTATAAATCAAAGAAAAGTATAAAAATAATCAAAACCTTATTAAAATAATGAAAATTTTAACGCATATAGAATCAGAGAAATTGTTTAATCTTCCTTATCCAAAATCATCTTTAACATCATCTTTAGAAGAAGCATTAAAAACAAAATTAGAATTTCCATTAGTTCTTAAAATTATTTCAGAAAAAATCATACATAAAACAGAAGAAAATGCAGTTATAGAAACATCTAAAGAAGAATTAGAAGAAAATTACAACAAATTAATAAAAATATGTCAAAAAAAGAAAATAAAACCTTCAATATTACTACAAGAAACAATGCAAGGACAAGAAATAATAATTGGTATCAAAAAAGATCCTACTTTTAATCATGTTATTTTACTTGGTTTAGGAGGTTTTTTTGTTGAATTAATAAAAGATATTTCATTCAGAAAATGCCCTATTACAAAAGAAGACGCAGAATCTATGATTAATGATTTAAAAAATAAACAAATTTTAACTGGCTTCAGAAATCAATCAATTAACTTAGAAATTTTAAAAGATTTATTAGTAAAAGTATCTAAATTACCAGAAAAACATGATATTCAAGAACTTGACTTAAACCCAGTAATTATCAATAAAAAACAAGCTCAAATCGTTGATGTTAGAACAGTTCTTCAATAACCTTTAAAAACTAATAAACTTTCTTATTTCTATGGGCCTATAGCTCAACCTGGATAGAGCAATTGGTTTCGGCCCAGTAGATGTCGGTTCAAATCCGGCTAGGCCCATAACATTTATAAACTTTTAAAAAAATTCAACTACAATGTCAAAAAAAGACGAAAAAGGAATATCAATAAGTAAAGAAAAAGATTTTTCTAAATGGTATACTGAATTAATTCAAAAAGCAGATCTAGCAGATTACACAAAAGTTTCTGGATGTATAGTATTCAAACCAAAATCATTCGCAATGTGGGAAAAAGTAATGGAATTAGTAAATCAAAGAATAAAAAAACTAAATGTCAAAAATGTTTACTTTCCTTTATTCATACCAGAAGAATACTTATCTAAAGAAGCAACACATGTTGAAGGATTCACACCAGAAGTTGCTTGGGTAACTCACGCAGGAAAAACAAAATTAAATGAAAGACTTGCTATAAGACCAACATCAGAAACAATTATGTATCCTTCATTTTCAAAATGGATAAGATCTTACAAAGATTTACCTTTAAAGTATAACCAATGGAGTAATGTAGTTAGATGGGAATTCAATAACCCAGTTCCATTTTTCAGAACAAGAGAATTTTTATTCAACGAAGGACATACAGTTTTTGCTACACAAAAAGAAGCAGAAGCAGAAGGTCCTAAAATAATAGATATATACAAAGATATTTTAGAAAATTATATGGCTCTTCCTAATTTTTTTGGTAAAAAAACAGAAAGAGAAAAATTTGCAGGAGCAGAATACACTTGGTCCTTAGAATGTTACCTACCAAATGGAAAAGCAATACAAGGTCCTGATTTTCATCATGATGGACAAATATTTGCTAAAGCTTATGATATCAAATTCATAGATAAAGATGAAAAAGAAAAGTATGTGTGGCAAAATACATGGGCAATTTCAACAAGAATGCTTGGAGTAATGTTTGCTATGCATAGTGATGATAAAGGATTAATTTTACCTCCTAAAATGGCTGATGAAAAAATAGGAATTATACCCATACTATTCGAAGATTCAAAGAAAAAAGTTTTAGCAGAAGCAAAAAAAATAAAAAAAATCTTAAACAAATATGGAGTTTTTATTGATGATAGAGAAGAATACACTCCAGGATGGAAATTTAATGAGATAGAAATGAGTGGGACTCCATTAAGAATAGAAATTGGTCCTAGAGATCTATTAAAAAAAGAAGTTGTAGTTGTAAAAAGAAATACGTCTAAAAAATATACAATAAAAATATCTCAACTAACAAAAGAAATTCCTAAATTACTAGATGAAATGCAAAATGAATTATATGAAAAAGCAGAAAAATTATTAAAATCTAATATAGTTAAAACTGATAACTATAAAGATATAATTAAATTAATAAAAAATAAAAAATTAATTTTAGCCCCAATGTGTATAAATGAAGAATGTGAAGACCAATTAAAAGATAAGACAACAGCCAAAGTTATTAATATTCCATTAGAACAACCTTCTTTAGAAAATAAAAAATGTATTATTTGTAACAAACAAGCGGATTACATTGGTTATATTGGTAAAAGTTATTAAACTAATTCTAAAACTGGTTCAAAGCCCAAACTCTTAGCTTTTTCTCTAATCAAATCCTCAACAGAAATTCCTTTTTTTCTTGAACAAAACAGAGCTTGTCCTAAATTATTAACACCAACCGAACCACTTTCAAGAGCATTTATCCCAATTTCTCCAATAATTTTTCCAAGTGCAACATCATAAGCAATGGATTGAACTGTCAAAGGAGTTCCAGTTAAAAAATTATCAAAAATAAATTCTAAACCCCTTCTTTTAATAGAAACAACAGTACTTAAAGGAACAAAATCTATAGAAAATTCTCCTCCAACAAATTTAGGATTCCCATAAGTATTTCTATGTAATCTCCAAGTATTAGGCAAAATAATGTTTCCATTAGGATCTCCAACAATAAAATCAAAATCAACATCTGGTTCTTCAATATCATACATCAAATGTGCTAAACCTCTATAAACAGAACCACCAACCAACCACATCTTATCCCCGCAATTAGTTCTAACAATATCCATAGCTTCCTGAAATTTCTCATTCTCACTAAGATATTCCATAAATCTAGTAGTAAAATAGCACATAAAATTACTAATACAAACACATTAATAAACATTTATCTACTTTAAAATAACTTTCATCCTTTTCAAATAATATTGTAATCTACTCTTCATTTCATCTTTTAATTCTTTATCAAAACTAAACTTATCTATCTCATTTAAATCAATCTTAACTTGTCCATTTAATGTACTTAACAATTTTCTTCCACTTCTCTTAACCTCATCTTCAAATTTTAAACTTTTTTTACTATTAAATTCTTTAGTAATTGGAAATTTAGTTATTGCATTAGCTCCTGCTTCTAACAACAAACAAACATCATCAACTCTTTTAGGAGTTACACCAGCAATTATTTCTAATTTAGGAAATTTCTCTCTTGTATCTTTTATCCAAGAAGCATAATACTTACTTTCAGGACCTTCCTCAAAACCAGTACCTTGAATTGGTTTCAAAGCATAAAAAGTAATCCTATCTAATTTATGTTTTTCAATAAAATCAAATAATTTTTCTTTATCTTCTTCTTTTTCACCTAAACCAATTATTATTGTAATGCTTTTCTTTAAATCTTTTAAATTTTCCAACATCTCTTCATAAGGTTTCATAGGTTTCTTAGGACATATTTCATCATGTAATTTCTCATTTACTGTCTCAACAGATGCTACTATACCTTCAATATAAGGTTTAAACTTTTCAATCTCTTTTTCATTTAAAACACCCAAATTCAACCATATTTTTTTACCATAAACTTCTTTAACTTTCTTTACTATATCTAATAATTCATCAAAATCATAAGCACCATAACCACCAGTTAAAAATTCAATTCTCCAATCAAACTTCTTACATAAAAATGCTTCAGTTAAAATAGAACCTAAACTTCTTCTTGCTTTTTTATCACTTTTATTTATACTTCTATAACAAAACTTACAATTTCCTTTTTCACAGTACCAACTCAAAAAAATACATTTTCCAAACCACATTTCATCTAAATTCATAGAAAATAGTTAAACAATAAAACTTATAAACTTATTTATAACTGAAAAAAGAAAAGAAAAAATTAAACTTCGTCTGGATCATCTGTGATATCATCACCATACTCAGGATCTGTTATGTCTGGTTCACGAGGTTCAATCTCACGAGGCGGACATTCATCATCACTACAATAATATTCATTAACATTTTGACAACAATTCTGTTCAGATTTACATGATATTGCTCCTTGAGGATCACATGGAGTATTTTCAGGAGGCACAGGACCATTAGATTCACATTTACCACCTATAGGATTACCTTCCTCATCATATATTACAACACAAAATTCCCCTGTTTTACATTTCTTCTTTGTTATGGGGCAAAGCATATCATCATCACCCATACCAG
>NZCS01000006.1 GCA_002688325.1 archaeon | reverse complement strand
AATACAGAAATGTTTAAAAAAGTTTTTATATTTAATATATTATGGATAGAAGAAGATTTGGTAGAACTGTTTTATTTGGTGCAGGAGGTATTTCTGTTTTTGGTTTAGACAGTTTACTTGGAAATGTTGGTCTTTATGATGAATATTGTGATGAGGAAAAAAGAGAAGTTTTAGTGAATGTTGTTATTGAAATGGCAAAATATGCTTGTGAGACTTATAAATTAAGTCATGTAGTTGTTAGAGGACCAGCTTTTGATTATATGAGAGTTAATTTTCCTGATAATTTTTTGGTGAGAGAGGAGTTCTTTGAAGGAATAAAAGAAGAAGATAAAGAAAAGTTATGGAAAGGAGAAAGAAGAATAGAAATTGTTGATGAAAGAGAAAGTGAGAGATATAAAGATGGCAGAATTTCTCTTTGTCCTTTTGATTTGGGTGTTAGGGTAGAGGCAGATTTTGATAGTTTTACTAGGGAAGAAATTTTAGAAAAAATTAGAAAAAGTACAAGAGGGATGGCTTTAGGACATGCAATGTTAGAATTTTATCTTAAAGGTTATAATGAAGAAAATGGAGTTAAGATTGGTGTAGAAGATGGATGGGAAAATCTTAGAGTAGATCAAACTAGTATAGAAGCAATATCGAAAAATGGAGAAGGAAGTTGGAAAGCTGTTTTTCCTTTTAGACCTAGTCATGTTTTTTATAGTAAGAAATAGAAAGGTTTTTAAGATAATTTTTTTCTTTAAAATACATGAAAATAGACAATGGAATGCATTTGTTGATAGATGGTGATGGTAATAAGAAAAAGTTAAATGATGAAGTTTTGATAGAAAGATTTCTAGAGAATTTAGTTGTTCAGTTAAAAATGAATAAGTTAAATAATGTGGTTATTAAAAGAGTTGAAAATGAAGGAGATAAAGATGGAATTACAGGTTTTGTTTTGTTAAAAGAAAGTCATGCTTCTATACATACTTTTCCAGAAAAAGGTTTTTTTCATGCAGATGTTTTTTCTTGTAAAGATTTTAGTAAAGAAAGAGTTATTGAAATGTTAAAAGAAGAGTTTTTAATGAAAGAGTTTAATGAGAAGGTAATAAGAAGATGAAAAAAGTTAAACATGTGAAAATTGAGAAAGGAATGAAAGTAAATGATTTAGTTAGAGAGATGAATGAAGCTGGTGTAATGGGTGGAGGAAAAATAGGTAAGGCTGTTGATATTATAGAAGAAATGATTAAGGATAGTACTGTTTTTTTAGGTGTTGCTGGTGCTTTAGTTCCTGGTGGTATGAGAGAAATAATAATGGATATGTTAGATCATGTTGATGTTTTTGTTTGTACGGGAGCAACATTAACTCATGATTTAATTGAAGCTTTAGGAAATAATCATTATCAAGGAAGTGAAAGAGTTGATGATAAGGAATTAAATAAGAAAGGGATAGATAGAATGTATGATAGTTTTATGAAAAATGAAGTTTATCAAGATTTGGAAAAGTTTTTTGATGAGAATTTTAGTGAATTAAAAAATGAGGAAAATATTAAAGATTTTTTATGGAAATTAGGAAGTTTGGTTAAAGAAAAAAGTATTTTAAGAAAATGTTATGAGAAAAAAATTCCCATATTTTGTCCTGGTATTGCTGATTCTGGAATTGGTTTGATGATTTGGGGTAAGATAGTTAATAATGAGGAATGTAAAGTTAAAGCTTTTGATGATTTGAAAGATATAATGGATATTGCAATGGTTAGTAAGAAAAATGGAGTTATATATTTGGGTGGTGGAGTTCCTAAGAATTATATTCAACAAGCTTTACAATTTGGAAAAGAAGCTTCTTATGGTGTTCAGATAACAATGGATAGACCTGAGCCAGGTGGTAGTTCAGGAGCTGAGTTAAGAGAAGGTATTAGTTGGGGTAAGATGAAAGAGAAAGCTAAGTTTGTAGATGTGATTTGTGATGTTACGATTGCACTACCTTTGATTTTTGGTAGTTTGAAAGATAGGTTATAGATAATTTTATAAATATAGGAGATTTAACTGAAACTATGGAAAAGAAAATTTTAAATTATGTTGTTTTGATAGAACAAGATGAAAATGGAGTTTTTGTAGCTAAAGTTCCAGATATTCCTGGATGTTATACTCAAGGAAAAACAGTTCAAGAAGTTATGGAGAGAGTTAGAGAAGCTATTGATGTTTGTTTAAAGGGAGATCAAGCTTTGATAGAGGTTCCTATGAAATTTGTTGGTTTACAGCAAATTGAAATTAAAAGATGAAACTTGTTGTTATTTCTGGTAAAAAGATGTGCAAGATACTAGAGAAATTAGGTTTTGAAAAAGCATACGGTAAAGGAAGTCATATTAGATTTATTCATGTAGATGGTAGAAGAACTGTTGTTCCTGTTCATGGGAATGAAGATTTAAGTATAGGTCTTTTAAGAGAAATTTTGAAACAAGTGAAGTTGAGTAGAGAAGAATATAATAAATTTAGGAGAAAGGTTTAATAATTTTAAGCTTCAACAGTTACTAAATCTTCAAGACCTGATTTAAGTTCTTTTAATCTTTCTTCAGATATATTATGACTTAAATGTTCTGGTAAAATTGTAATTCTGTTTGTTGATAAATTTTCATCAATTTTTTTAGGGATGATAGAATCTCCTTGTTTTTCTATATGTGGATTAATAGTGTAAATTTATTTAGGACCTACTTTACCAAGAGTATCATAAAAACCTTGAGCAGTTATCGATAGAACAAAACTTTCTTCAATATTCATAGTTATCGATCTATAATCTGTATGATTTCCTTTAAGTTGTTCAGTTAAATAATCAAAAGCATTTGATACAGAAATTGGTTGTTCAAAAGTTAGTTCATACATTTTAATTTTTGTTCTTTATATCTTTTTAAATTTAACTGTTTAACCCCATAATTTCTTAACTTCTTTTATTTCTTTTAGATTTCCATAAGGATTTCCATGTTTTCTTATATTATCAATCATTTCTTTGTTTGCTTTTGTTTGTGATTGTTGAATTAGTAAACTTCTTTTTTCTCTTATTAAAGAAGCAAGGTCAATATCAGATGGACAATCATTGAAACAAGCATTACATAATGTACATTTTAATAATTGGATATCTAAAATATCTTTTTTTATTAGATTAGCTTGAGTTCTAGGAGAATCTGTTTCTTTTAAAGTTGCTTTGAAAACTGGACAAGTTTGTTTACAAAATCCACATAATGAACATTTATTTAACATTTTTATATCACCTTGTTTACATTTAATATATTTTCTGGATCATATTGGGTTTTTAATTTTAGTATGTTTTCTTTTATTGAATCCTTTACAAAATCTTTTTTTATTAATCCTATTGAATTTAAAGATGAACCTATGGATTGTAGATGGGAAAACACTTCTTTTGATTTTTGTTTATTTTGTAAGGTAAATAAAATTTCTCCTGTTCCTATGTAACCAAATGAAGGAATTTTTTGTTCTTCAAAATATAGTATACCTTTTAATAAATTTTCATCTAAATCACATTTTTCTAAATAAATATGTTTTTTATCACATAATTTTGGATATAAATCTTCTATTAATTTTTCTGTGTTTGCAATTTCTAATTTTTCTGTTATTAATCCTTGCATGCCTTCGTATTGTGCAATTAGATAATATTTTTCTTCTTGTGATGTTAATTTTGATGCAATTCTTGATATGAAGAATAAAGATAGTAAGTCTTCATTTTCTTTTAGCCTTTTTGTTTTATCTAATAATTCTTGTGTTGTTTCAAATTCATAAATATTATATGATATTTTAGGAATCTCTGTTAATTTAAGTTTTATTTTTGTTATAACCCCTAATGTTCCTCTAGATCCTATAAAATCTTTTATTTTTGAACCTTTTACTATTATTAATTTTCCTGAACCATCTATTATTTCTAATTCAGATATTAATGAGGGTAATGGGTATCTTAAGGAACCAGAAGTAGCATTTGTTGAAATTAAACCAGCTATTGTTGATACTTTATCTGATAATGGTTTTATTGGAAAGTTTAGATTTCTTGTTTCTAATAATCTATTTAATTTAGATAGAATAACTCCGGGTTGTAGGATTACATATAATCTTGACTTAGATGCTTCTAAGATTTTATTCATTTTTGAGAAATCTATGATAATAGAATTGTTTGGTACTGTAGAACCATCTATATCTGTTCCATATCCTCTTGCTACTAAATCTCTTTTGTTTCTTTTAGCGTATAAAATAATTTGATGTACTTGTTCTCTTGTTTTAGGCCATATGATTAAGGAAGCATTTCCTTCTAATGAGGATGCATCTGTTGAGTATGCAAATCTATCTATCTGTCTTTCTGAGATATTTTTTTCTGTTAATAATTTTATTAAATAATCTGAAGTCATATTAACACCTCTGATAGTTCTAGAACTTTAATATTTGAATTATTTTTAAAATGTTGATAGCATAAAGGACATGGTGTTATCAGTTTAGATGTTTTTACTTGTTTTAATCTTATTTCTGCTGCTTTGTTTGCAATTGAAGGTAAGTTAGGTTGTAAACCAGAACCTGCTCCACAACATAAGGAATTTTCTTTATTATTTTCCATCTCAATTACTTCGAAATTAAGAGCTTTTAGGATTTCTCTTGGTTCTTTGTAAATATTTGAATATCTTCCTAAGTAACATGGATCATGATATGTAATTTTTTCATTGAAGTTTTTTAATTCTAATTTATCAATATTGTTTAATATAGTTTGAGTTATATGTTCTACTTCTATGTTATAATATTTTTTAAATGTGTTATAACAGGATGGACAGGAAGTTATTATTTTTGAAACTTTATGTTTTTTAAATAAATCCATGTTATTTCCTGAAATTTTTTGGAAATCTTCTTTATATCCTACGTTAATAATAGGAGAACCACAACAGAATTCTGTATCCTCTAAAGTAATAAAAGGAATTTCTAATTTTTGTAATATTTTTTTATAATTATTGTCAAGTTTAAGAATTTTTGTTAGGCATCCTGGATAGTATAAGGTGTTTTTTTCTGTTAACTTTTTAATAAATTTGAATACCATTTTTTTGCTTCTTCTAAATTTTCTAAATCTTCAATTCCTAACCAATATTCTTGATTTGTTGTGTAACTTACTTTTTTTTGTTTTACTAAAATTTTAATAGCATCCGGAATTTCATATTCGTTTCTTTTTGATGGTTTTGTTTGTAAAATCGCTTGATATATTTCTGGTGAAAATTTGTAAATTCCTATTGTACCATATGCTTTTTGTTTTTGCATTAATTGTTCCATCTCTATTTTTTCTAATTCTTTAATGTCTTCAGTTAGGTTTTCATTAATTGTAACTGCTGCTGCTTTTCTTGGTTCTGTTATTTCTTTTAATGCTAAAACGTTTGAATGTGAATTTTCTATGATTTTTTTTAGGATATTGATGTCATAGATTATATCTCCGTTGATTGAAATGAAATCTGAGTCTTTTGTGAAGTCTTTAGCTAGTAAAGTAGCTTGTCCTGTTCCTAATGGTTGTTCTTGGTGAATATAAGTGATATTTGCTGTTTTGTACTTGTTTGTTATTTTTTTAATTATTTCTTGTTTTTTGTATGAAACTATTAAAGCAATTTCTTTTATGTTTAGTTCTATTAAAGTGTTTAATATGTACTCTAGTATTGAAATATGGTTGATTTTTACTAGTGGTTTAGGTATATTGTCTGTTAAGGGTTTTAGTCTTGTACCTTTACCAGCTGCTAGTATTATTGCTTTAATTTTAATCATTTTTTGGTATTTTTTTGTAGTTTAAATATATTTATATGGTGTAATAGGAAGGTATTTATATATATGTTAGTTTTCAATTAAGTTAATAAAGAAGTATTTGTTATTATTAAGAAAAAAGGAGGTATTTAAAATGGGAAAATCAATGAGTGATCAGTTAACAGATGATTTAAAAGCTGAGGCAGCTAAGTTTTATAGTGAAATTGAAAAACAAACAGGATTTCTTTTATCTGTTGCAAAAAGGAGTGATACCAAAGAAGTGATTCGTATTGCTAATGAAATTATTGGGATTGCAGGTAGATACAAATTTCCTTAATTTTTTTATTTTTTTGGAAAGATATTTATATAGATGGTAGTTTTTTTTGGTTATGATTGATTTTAAGAAAGAAGTTTTGGATGAAGAAGTAGTTTTAGTAGATTTTTCTGCTGAATGGTGTGGTCCTTGTAAGATGTTAGAGCCTATATTTGAAGAATTAAAGAAAGAAGTGGAGAAAGTTAAATTTGTAACTGTTGATATTGATAAAGAAAAGGAATTAAGCATGAAATATGGTGTTAGAGGAGTTCCTTGTTTGATTTTATTTAAGAATGGAGAGGTTTTTGATAGGCTTGTTGGTTTGGTTAGTAAGGAGCAGTTAAGGAAGTGGATTGAAGGTAATATATAGTGGAAAGTATGTTCTTTAGAATAGAAAGGTTTATAAACGGTTAATTGCTGGGTTTTTATAGGAGTTAATATAAAAATGTCAGAAGAAGAAACAGAAGGACAAACAGAAGAAAGCACAGAAGAAGAAACTGAAGAAAAATCAGAAGAAACAAGCGAAGACAGTGCTGAAGAATCTGAAGATAGTTCAGAAGAAACAAGCGAAGAAAGCGAATAATTGAACGTCTTAAAACTTTTTTTTATTTTTTTTTAAATTTCTAATTTCTTGATAGTTCTATATTGTTTTTTAGAAAGGTTTAAATAAGATTAAATAATGTTATTAAACATTAAATAACAAGGAGAAACAAAATGGTTTTAAAAACTTTTAATGTGCAAGAAGATACATATAAAGAATTTTCTGGTTTTTGTAAAGAATTAGGGATAAGTATGAGTAAACAGATAGAAAGGTTTATGGAATCTTTTATAACAGAAGAGCCTGTTGCTAAGAAAGAGTATTTAGAGAAATTGAATAAAATTAGAAAACAAAAAACTATTCATGTTGGTAGTATTGGTAATTTTAAAAAAAGATATGGTGTAGAGTAGAATGTATTCTTTTGATACAAAACCAAATATAGATAAAATATTTCTAAAATTACAAAAGAAAAATCCCAAACAATTACCAATTATATTTAAAAAGATTGAACAAATTTGTGAAAATCCATATCATTTTAAACCATTAAGAGGAGATATGAAAGGTTCAAGAAGAGTACATATTGATAAATCATTTGTTTTGGTTTATGAAATAAATGAAGAAAAAAAGATTATAGAAATTTTAGATTATGATTACCATGATAAGATTTATTGATTAAGTTCTTTTATTAAAGAAGTTATTTCTTTTTCAGATAAACCATGAGCTGATGCTCCTTGTTCTATTGTTTCTTCAGCAGATAGAGCACAACCTATACAATGTAAGCCATATTTGAAGAAGATTTCTGGTGCTTTTTTGTTTAATGTTAGGGCTTTTGCAATTTTTGTAGTTTTATCTATTTTAGACATTTTCAATTTTGATACAATTTACTGGACAGGAATCTTGTGCTTCTTTGTTGCAGGATTCTTCTTCTACTTGTTCTTTTTTTACAAAAGCTTTGAAAGCATTGTTTATTTCTTTTAGTTCAAAGTTTTCTGAACAAACTGCTTCACATGCTCCACATCCAATGCATTTTTCTTGATCTATGGTTATTTTAAACATTTTAAAGATGAAATAAAAGTTGTATTTATAGTTTTTGGTTGTTGTGGAATATATATGTTTTAGGATATATAATATAAAAGACAAATTAATTTAACTGTTAAAGAAAAATTGAATTTGATGTTTAGTCTAGAAAAAGGATATTTTATTACTTTTGAAGGTATAGATGGATGTGGAAAGTCTACACAAGCAAATAATTTAGTTAGAAGTTTAAAAAATAAAGGTTATGAAACTGTTTTTACTAGGGAACCAGGAGCTACGGTAATTGGTAAGGAAGTTAGAAAACTTGCATTAAGTAATCAATTTGATCCTTGTTTGGAATGTGAAGTTTTATTGTTTCAAGCAGACAGAGCAGAACATGTAAGCAAAGTTATTAGACCTAATTTAGAAGAAGGAAAAATTGTTGTTTGTGATAGATATTTCGATTCAACTTTAGCTTATCAAAGATATGGGAGAAATGTTAATGTTGATTTTTTAGTTCAAGCACATGATTTTTCAACAAGAAGTTTATATCCTGATTTGACTTTTTTATTTGATTTAGATTTAGAAGTAGCGTTTGAAAGGATTGGAGATAGGAGAGATAGAATGGAAAATGAAGATTTGGAGTTTTTTGAAAGAGTGAGACAAGGATTTTTGGAAATAGCAAAAGCTTATCCTCAGAGGGTGAAAGTTATTGATGGAAGTAAAAATATTGAAGAAATTTTTAGAGAGGTTTGTTTAAGTACTTATGATTGTTTATCTTAGTTGTTCTTTTAAGGGTTGTAATGCTATTTCTGACCAAGCTTCTACTTGTTCTGTTTCACAAATTTCTTCTAATTCGTTTAATCTTCTAAATTTACCATGAGCCATTTCTGGATCTTTAGGTAGAATTATTTGAGAATCTGTTTGTACAAGATATAATATACCAAAATGTACTTGACTTACTTCATCTTGATCATAATTTATATAACCTAAAACTGAAATTTGGGGATTTTTAAGTCCATCGATTTCTTCTTCTAGTTCTCTTAACATACTATCTTGTATTGGGTTTTCTGATTCTCCATCAGATTGTTCTATATGTCCTCCAACACCCCAAGACCATTTTCCTTGAAGTCTTTTTTCTGGATAATCTGGATCTAGTTTAGATCTTTGATAAGCAAAAACTTGTTTTAATCCAGGATTTACAACTGTGCAGTATGCTATTGGTTGTTTGAATGTTGGATCTTCTTCTGCTGACCCTCTTCTTATATATCTTGAATTATCTAAAATTCTAGCTTCATAATCTGTTGTTGGTGTTTGAAAACCTTGAAAAGATCCATCTAAGAATAAGAGTTCTGTAGGTACAACTAAAATTGATTGATCATCTTTTGACATTTTTTAAATTAAATTAGTATTGTTTAAATGTTTTGTTGTGTTGAAATGTGTATTTTTATTTAACTACATCCAGATGTTTCACCACACTTAGTGCATGTAAAACAAGTTCCTGATTGTTCCATTACGTTTCCACAATTTGTACAGATTTTTATATCATTTGATTCGATTTTTTTTATATCATTTTGTGTTTCTTGTGTACTTCCTGTTGGTTGGTCTATTTCATTTGTATCATCTTCATAAAATTCTGGATGTATTAATTTATCTGCTCGTTCAAATCTTTTTCTTCTTTTTAATATATTAATTCTTAATTTTTCTGGGTTTGTTGGTTGGACTTGCCAAGAAGAAGTGTCTTCTAAATATTCTCCTGCTATTATTCTTGCCATTAGATCTTCTACTGATGTACAACTTTTAATGTATGGGTGATCTGTAAGTCCATTTATTGCACCAATAGCTCCTATATGGTCTTTAACTATTTTTTCTAATGGTTGACCATATTGTATGGATCTAGATATACTTTTTGATAAAGAACCATATACATTTGCATATGGAGAACCAGCTCCACCAAAAGAACTAAATATTTCTAAAGGTAAGCCTGTTTCAGAATCTTCTCCAAAATGAAGATGTACTGGAGTACCATTAACTCTAACTCTTACTTTATATGAATCAATCATAGGATCTAATCTTTTTCTTTCACTCCATTTTAGTTCTTCATCTTCAGTTCTTGTTCCAACTTGGATTGGTTGAACATCTCCTTTGCATCCATAGACATAAACAGCAATTGATTTTAAACCTTGTTTCCAACTTTCTAAATATATTTCTTCTACTTGCTCTTTTGTTGTACCTTCAGGCGCATTTACTGTTTTAGATATTGCTCCAGATAAAAATCGTTGGATTGCTCCCATCATTGAAACATGACCCATTGTATCTATCATGTTCTGTGGATCAAGTGATGTTGCAAAAACAGGTAAATGTTCATCTTGTAATTCGGGAGCTCCAAATATTGTTTCGTTTTCTCTTATATATTGTGTGATTTGTTCAATTTGTTGATCTCCATAATCCAATCTTCTTAATGCAGGTATTACTGATCTATTCTCTAATTTTAGACTTCCTCCACCAGATAAATTTTTAGTAGTTACTAAACCAAGTTCTGGTTCTATTCCTGTTGTATCAAAATCCATCATTCTGCTTATTGTTCCGGTTGGAGCAATAAGAGTTACTTGCGCGTTTCTAAAATATTCTTGAGCCAATACTCTATCCCATCCTTCTCTTGTAGATTCTAGAATACTTTCTAAATCAAGTTGAGATTGATATACAGGTATTTTGTCATTTGCATCTTTATGTTTCTGCATTACTTTCATGAAAGGTTCTCTATTTTCTTCAAATCTTGAGAATGGTCCTTTAATTTTAGCAATTTCTGCTGATTGATTATATGCTGTGGCTGTCATTAATGATGTTATTGATGAAGCAATTGCTCTTCCTTCTTCGCTGTCATATGGTATACCCTGTTCCATTAATAGAGCTCCTAGATTTCCATAACCTAAACCAAGAGCTCTAAAATCATGACTATTTTGTGCCATATCTCGGCCAGGATAAGAAGCATAATCTACTAATATTTCTTGAGCTATTATCATTAATTTAGATGCATGTTGAAACTTTTCTGTATCGAATGTCCCATCTTCTTTTATAAATTTAGTTAGATTTAAGGATGCTAAATTACATGCTGAATCATCTAAGAACATATATTCTGAACAAGGATTGGAGGAATTGATTCTACCAGAATTCAAACAAGTATGCCATTCATTGATTGTATCATCAAATTGTAATCCAGGATCTCCTGATTTACTTGCTTCTTCTGTTATTACTTCCATTAAAGTTCTAGCATCTGTGAATTTTCTTCTAGTTGTGATTCTTGTTAAGAATTCTTTATCTGGAAAGTATCTATCATCTATATAATCATCTAAATTTACTTCTGTTTCTGGTGTTTCTTGTCTATCTGCAGTTACATGTCTTAACTCCCATTCTTCTCCATTTAGGTATGCATGCATAAATCTATCTGATATTCCAATAGAATTATTTGCATTTTGACCAGCAACAGTGAAATGTGCTTCATCATCTAAATCAAAAGCATGTTCAGGCGCATATCTCATATATGCTTGTAAAGCTCTAGCTTTTATTTCTTCATTACCTTTGAATCTTACAAATCTATATATGTCTGGATGATCATCATCTAGTCTTGCCATCTTTGCTGCTCTTCTTGTTTTTCCTCCAGATTTGATTATTTTACCAACATAGTCTCCTAATATGTAAAAATACATCATACCAGAAGCATGACCTCCTTGACTTAAAGGTTCTCTGAAACCTCTTAAAGTTGAATAGTTAACTCCATTACCAGAACCCCATTTGTATAACATACCTTCTCTTTTGACTAGCTCAAGAATAGATTCCATGTTATCATCTATAGAACTGATAAAACAAGCTGAAATTTGTGGTCTTTGATATATATCTATTTTACTTGTTGTTTCTTGTTTTTCATGATCCCATGCATGATGATATTTTTCATCTGCATCTGCTGATAATCCATAAGCTTCTGATAGACCAACATTAAACCAAACTGGAGAATTAAATGAAGCATGTTGATGTATTAACATATGAGCTAATTCATCATGGAATGCTTGACCTTGTTCTTCATCAAAATAACCTCTTGTTACACCTTCTTGAGTTATTGTATTTGCAACTCTTCTAACTAATTGTTCTATACTATGTTCTTTATATCCATGTTCTTGGCTTAATCCATCTTTCAGATATTTACTAGCAGTAATGTTAATAGCAGTTTGAGACCATTTTTCTGGAAATTCAAGTCCTTCTTGTTTGAATACTATTCTTCCTGTATTAGGATCTTTTATTTCTGAAACTGTAGATTGTGTTGGAAAATCATAAACATCTGTTCCTTCTTCTGTGTATTGTCTATCTATAGTTAATCCGTTATAAATCACTCTCTTCCTCCGTGTTTAAAATATCTAGTTCTTTTCGTAGTTCTAAATACGCCTTGTATAACAATTGGAAATCTTTTTCCATTTTCACCTCTTTTTTATTAAACTTTTAAGTTCTTGTTTGAATGAATCTAAATCTGTGAAATCTTTGTATACTGATGCGAATCTTATGTAAGCAACTTTGTCTAAAGTTTTTAATTTTTGCATTACTAAATTACCAATTTTTTCAACTGGTACTTCAGTAGTATTGTATGAATTTAATTTTGCTTGAATTTGATTTATGATTTTTTCAATTTTTTCTGATGGTATAGGTCTTTTTTCAGTTGCTTTTAAAATCCCTGTTTTTATTTTATCTATATTGAACTGTTCTCTTTTACCATCTTTTTTTATTACAGTTATGTTTGATGATTGAATTGCTTCATAAGTTGTGAAACGTTTGTTACATTTCAAACATTCACGTCTTCTTCTTGTTGTAATTTCATCAGTTTCCCTAGTATCTGTTACCTTTAATTCTTGGGATTGACAAAATGGACATTGCATGTTGTTACTTTTGGCTAAATACAATATACGGTATGTATTTATTTTTTGAATACCAGATATAGTAGAAGCACAAGTTATATATAAAGTTTATGTAACTGGAAAATATAGGTTTTAACCCTTTTCAAAAAGCGTTAACGGAAAACAAAAAAGCTTAACCAAAAACTATTGATAATAATATTTACCAGAACTAATTTGTTTTTTATCTAGAACTGAGTTTGGTTTGTTAATTCTAGGTCTTAGGTTTTCTGTATCTCTTCTTAGCGTTATTTTTGAAGTTTTTAAAAAAGAATTCATTCCTTGTTCCATTAGTAAAGGTGAAGAACAATGTCCTGAAATAGAAGGTTCACCTGAAAATATCATTAATTCATCTGAGATATAATCTATAAATAATAAATCATGATCTACTATTAAAGCAGAAACTTCTTCTTGTTCTATGAAATTTTTAAGTGTTTTTGATAATAATAATCTTTCTTCTATATCTAGGAATGCTGATGGTTCGTCTAGTAAAATTAAATCTGCTTCTCTTAACAAAGCTAAAGCAATTGCAACTTTTTGTAGTTCTCCACCAGATAAATTTTTTATTTTTTTATTGAATAGAGGTTCTAATCTTAATGGTTCTATTACTAAAGATTGGTATTTAGAAGTGTTAAATTTTTTTGATTGTTGTAGTTGTGTTACAACTAAATCAGTTGAATTTGATTTTATATATTGAGGTTTATAAGAAATTTTTATTTTTTCTACTTTTCCAGAATCTGGTTTTAATTCACCTGCTAAAATTTTCATTAGAGTTGTTTTTCCTATTGCATTTGGTCCTAAAATTCCTAAGATTTGTTTTTTCTTTATATCTCCTTTTTCTGTTGTTAATGTAAAATTACTTAATTTTTTTGAAATTTCTGTATATGATGTTAGAGTTTCAAATTTTTGAGATTTAATTGCAGATTTTTCTTCGAAAGTTATTTTTTTATCTCTAAATCTTACATTTTCTTGTTTTAGGTATCCTTCTAAGTAAGTATTAATTCCAATTTTTGTTGTTTTTGGTTGAGATACAATACCATAACATGCTTCTTGACCATACATTAAGTGTATTATATCAGATAGATAATCTAGAATAATTAAATCATGTTCAATTACTAGTACTGAAGTCTTTTCATTTAGTAAAGATCTAATGAATTTTGCTATTTTAAATCTTTGTTTGATATCTAAGTAATTGGTTGGTTCGTCGAAGATGTAAATAGAAGCTTTTTTTAGAACTGTTGCTGCTATTGCAACTCTTTGTAGTTCTCCACCTGAAAGATTTTCTATTTTGTTGTCTAAAATATTATCTATTTCTAATTCTTTTGCTACTTTTTCTAATTGATTTTTTTCATCTGTTTTTTTTAATAATTCTTTTACTGTTCCTTTTGTAACTTTTGGAATTTGATCTATTTTTTGTGGTTTATATGAAATTTTTAGTTTTTTTAAATTTTTAAAATGATTTTGAATTTCTTGTCCTTTGAAAAATTCTAAAATTTGTTCTTCTGAAGCATTATCTCCCAAGTTTGGTTTTAGTAAACCAGTTAGAATTTCAATTGCTGTTGTTTTTCCAATTCCATTTTTTCCTATTATGCCTACAACTTTATTTTTTTGTGGTAAGGGTAAATCATATAATCTGAAACCATTTTTTTCATATTGATGTATTGGTTGTTGTTTTAATGATTCGGGTAAGTTGATAATTGAAATAGCTTCGAATGGACATTTATGGCATATACCACATCCTATGCAAAGTTCTTCGTTAATTGAAGCTTTGTTTGTTATTTTTATACATTCTTCTCCTTTTCTGTTGATTGGACATAGTTTTTGACAGTAATTACTACATCTTTCTGGGTTACATTTTTCCTTGAAGATTCTTGCTAATCTCATGTAAATATAGTAAAAAGAAGCATTTAAATAGGTTATTGAATTTGTTGATTTTATGAAATGTNGTGTATGTGGAAAGAAAGTTGAAACTCATTTTTTAGGTAAAATTAAAGGAACGTATGTTAANAANAAGGTTGTTTGTTCTGATTGTCAAAGAGAGAAGAAAGATAAGAAAGTTTTATAAATGAATTTATTGTATTTTATTCTATGCGGGAGTGCCGGAGTCTGGAAAACGGGCAGGACTTAAGTGCTTTTTGAGAAATCAAAAAAATCAGGAGAAATCCTGTGGCTTAGTGCCTACGCAGGTTCAAATCCTGTCTCCCGCATATAATTTTTTCAAAAAAATTAATTAAAACGATAAGAAAAAGCTTAACCAAAAAAGAACCTTTTAAGAAAACGTTCACGAAAAATAAAAAAATTAATTTTTGCCTCGGTAGCTTAGCCGGTAGAAAATTATGAAAATTTACTGATAGCACTGCCTTGGTAATTTAATACCAAAAAGGCAGAGGTCGTGAGTTCAAATCTCACCCGAGGCTTTTTCTACAAAACCTTTTTAAAGAAATAGTTCTTTTAAGTAAATAATGAAAAAAAGAGGTCAAATGTATATAGTAAGTGCTGTAATTCTAGGAGTAATTATATTTGGATTAGTAAGTAAGAGTAATTTTTTAGAAAAGAAAGATGTAGAGGATAATTTTGATGAAATAAGTGAGAATTATGTTATAGAAGGTTCAGAAGTAATTAATTATGGTGTTAATAAGGATAAGAATTTATTTGATGTGTTTAATACTTTTTCTAGTAATTTTTTAGATTATTCTGGAAAAAAGGATGATAAGGTTGGTGTTGTTTATGTTTTGACTAGTGATGAAGGTATTGAAGTTAAAAATTGTTTAAAAGATAAAAAGGGCAAAGGTAAAACAGTTAAACATAAAGGCCAAAATTTAACATCTTGTTTTGAACAATCAAAAGGTAGTGTTTCTAGTCTTGTTGGAAATCTCCCTCTCTCTGGAGATTTACCTGATGATTATTCTGAAAGTTCTGGAGAAGGAAAGATAGAAATAGATGGAATTGAATATGATTTAGAATATGAAGGTGAAGATCCTAAAATAGGTTATGTGATTATTAAAGAGGAAGATGATATTATCAAGGTGAATACAAATGCGAAATAAAGGAATAAGCCCATTAATTGCAACTGTTTTGTTAATTGGTTTTACATTAGTAATGGCTTTTTTTGTTAGTAAATGGGGTTTTAAGATAACTACAAGTACTTTGGATACTGTTGAAGGATATGCAACACAAAGTTTATATTGTGATGAGGTTTCTATAGATATATACTGTGATGAAATTAATAAAAAGATGAAGAATAGAGGTGCTTTTAAAATTAGTAAAATTATAGTAAGAAAGTTTGTTGATGGGGAAATTAGTATTAGTGAAAAAGAGATTAATAATTGGTTACCTAATATAGAAATAGATTTGCCTTTAGGTATTTCTGATAAAGATGAAGTAATTCCTATTGTTTTTGATGATAAAAAAAGTAAAGATATTGCTTGTTTAGATAAAAAAGTAGAGGTGTTGGGATGTTAAAGAAAGGAGCAAGCCCATTAATTGCAACTGTTTTGTTAGTTGGTTTTGTTATAGTTATTGCTGCTTTGATTTTAAGTTGGAGTGTTAGTCTTATTAATCAAGGTGTGGAAAAATCAGAATCAGATATTGTTTTCTTTTGTGTTAGTGAGATTGGTTTTGAAGTAAGTAATGTTTGTGATGGAAGTTTTGAAGTTGAAAATTTAAAAAGTAGAAGTATTGATAAATTTATTGTTAGTTTATTAGGAGAAGGTTTTGAAGAAGTTGATGGTTTAAGTGGTTATGGTACAGATGAATTTACATTTAGTAAAGATGTTGATGAGATTACAGTAATTCCTGTTGTTATTGTTAATGAACAAGAGATTGTATGTTCAAGTATAGGTATTAAAGAAAAAGTTAATAATTGTTAGTGGTGAAAAAAATGAATAAAAAAGGAATGAGTCCATTAATTGCAACTGTTTTGCTAATTGGTTTTACAGTTGTTATAGGTATTTTAGTTTTTGGTTGGATTAGAGGATTGACAGAAGGAACAATGAGTACTTCTGGTACGCAGGTTGAAAGTACTCTAAAATGTGCTGGTGTTAGAGTTGATGCTGTTGTTAAGGGCACTGAATTTATTGTAACTAGTGAAGGAACTACTCCTTTATGTGGTTTTAAATATTTGACTAATGGAGATGATTTAAATGAAAATTATGCTGATGGTTCTGGTGGAGAATGTATTGGTTATGGATCTGTTGGTGTTGATTGTGGTTTAGGTGAAGTAATTAAGATAATACCTACTATCAAGATTGAAAAAAATATGGTGGATTGTCCAGTTCAAGCTGTGAGTGTTAGATGTTAAGATGAAAGGTCAAACATGGGTATCAGCAGCTTTGTATACTGCGTTAGGTGTAGTTACTATTGCTCTAGTATTGGCTGTTGGTATGCCTATTTTGGAAGACTTGAAAGATAAGAATACTGTTACGCAGACAAAAGATTTGATATTAGATTTTGATGAAGTAATTAAGGAAACTTTTGAGGGTGCAGGTTCTCAGAGAGAGTTCTTTATTGATGTTAAAAAAGGAGATTTTGTTGTTGATGGTGGTAGTGATGAGATATTATGGAAAATGAAGACAAAAGCTAAATTAATGGAACCTGGGGTTGAGTTAGATGAAGGTAATTTAAAAATTAGGTTTGATGAAATTGGAGAAGAATATGAAATGAATGTTAAGTTAGAATTTGATGTTGATTTGAAGATAAATGGAGAAAATGAAGATAAGAAATTATTGGGAAGATATAATGTTTTAGTAAAAAATAAAGGAGGAGGAGTAATAGATATTATTTTTAAGTAAGATGGCTTTTAAATTTAAAATAAATTTGGAATTTAAGAAACCTGAGATAAGTAAGGTTGAGAAAAGAGAGTTAATTAATATAAAATATCCTTTGATTGAACCTTTTGCATATGCACATATATTTTGGGATAAAGAAAATAAAGAATTAGTGTATAAGTTAGAAGAACCTGATTTAGATAGTAAGGAAGAAGAAGTTTTTAAGGTTTTAGAGGAAGGTGTTAGAGAATTAATTAATATTAGTTATATTGCTGTTAAAAAAGGTGAAGAGGTTATAAAGTATTTAGAGAAGAATATTAAAGTTTTGTTAGATGAGTTAGGAATCAGTATAACTGAAGATAGTTATCAGAAAATTATGTATTATATTTATAGGAATTTTGTTGGTTTGAATGAAATTGAAGCTTTGATGAAAGATTATTATATAGAAGATGTAGAATGTAATGGTGTTGATGCCCCTCTTTATGTTGTTCATAGAAAATTTAGAAATTTAAAAACTAATGTAATTTTTAAGAAAGCTGATGAATTAAGTGGTTTTGTAGAGAAATTAGCTCAGAAATGTGGTAAGTATATTTCTTATGCTAATCCTATTTTAGAAGGAGCTTTAGAAGATGGAAGTAGAATTAGTGCTACATATTCAAGTGATGTAAGTTCAAGAGGGGCTAGTTTTACTATAAGAAAATTTACTAAAGAACCTTTTACTCCAATACATCTAATTGATTTTGGTACTGTTAGCCCTGAAATATTATCTTATTTGTGGTTGTTAATTGAATATGGTGGGAATATAATGGTTATTGGTGGTACTGGTTCAGGTAAAACTTCGATGATTAATAGTTTAGCGTTTTTTATTCCTCCTCAAGCAAGAGTTGTTAGTATAGAAGATACAAAAGAATTGAATATTTTACATGAGAATTGGTTACCAAGTGTTGCTAGAGAACAAGTAAGTAGTGTTGGTAAGGATAAATATGGGGAAGTTAGTATGTATGATTTGTTACGTGAGAGTTTTAGACAAAGACCTGATTATGTTATTGTTGGAGAGATAAGAGGTAAGGAAGCTTATGTTTTGTTTCAGGGATTAAGTTCAGGACATCCTGGAATGGGAACAATGCATGCGAATTCTGTTGATGCAATGGTTAAGAGATTGGAAACTGAACCTATAAATTTAAGTCCTTCTTTGATTGAAGCTTTGGATGTTGTTTGTGTGATGGTTCAAGAAAAAATAGGTAAGAAAATGGTTAGGAGATTACAGAATGTAGTTGAAATAGTTAAAGTTGGTGAAGAAGGTGTGAGTAGTAATGTTCCATTTAAGTGGGATCCTGCTAGTAAAACTTTTTTGTATAAATTAGAGAATTATGTTTTTGAGAAATTGTTTGTTAAACATGGAATAAATAAAGAAGAGTTAAGTAAAGAATTTAAGATTAGAACTGAGTTGTTGAAAAAAATGTATCAGAGTAAGATATTTGGTTTTGAAGAAGTTCAGAAGATTGTGAATAGTTATTATAAAGATAAAGTGAAAGTGTTAAGGAGATTTGGGATAATATGAGTTTAGATGTGATAAAACATAATGCTGAGGAGTTAGTGAAGTTTATTGGTAAGTTTGAAGAGTTAGAAGGGAAGAAAAAAGAAGAAAGAGATGTTGGGAAGATAAAAGAGATAGATAAGAAGTTGGAAGATGTGAAGAAACATATTTCTGAATTGAATGTAGGGATAAGAGAGAATGTTAAAGAAGAGGAAAGATGAAACAAAAAGCAGAAAGAATTTTGGAATTAGTTAAAGAAATTAAATATTATAGGAATTATAAGAAGAAATTAAAAGAAAATTTAGATGATGTTAAGGAAAAGTATAGGAAAGGCGTTATTGGGGATAAAGGTTATAAGGANTTCTTAGGGAAGTATTTGAAGAATAAAAGTGANNAAGAATGGATGAANTATTATGATNATTATATTTTTCAGTTNTTAAAAGAAATAGATGAGTTAAATTTACANATTCATAATAAATTTTTGAAAACTAAAAAAATAAAGAAAAGAAAGAGTAAAGATTTTGTTTTAAGTAAAGAAGTGAAAAAAGAATTTTTAGAAAGTATAAATAAGGAAGATGTTAAGAAATTTATTAAAAGATATAGTAAAGTTAAGAAAGAAAAGAAATATGAAGTTTATGAAAGTAAGAAATATGTGCAATTAGCTAATTTTTTTATGAGAAAGTTTAGTGATTCTTTGATTAAAAGGTTTGATGTTTTTGAAAAATTAAGAAAAGCTTTACAGAAAGCTGAAATTAGGATATTATTTAGAAGTTATGTTAGTAGTGTGATTTTTTATAGTTTGATATTTAGTTTTTTAATTGTTTTATTTAGTTTTTTATTAGGTTATGGTGTTAGAAGTGTAGGTTATGGGGTTTTAGGGTTAGTGTTGTTTTTAGGATTTTGGTCTTTGTATCCTTTTTCAGTTGTAGGAAGTAGGAAGAAAGATATTAATAATAAATTACCTTTTGCAGTTATACATATGTCTGCAATAGCTGGTTCTGGTGCTCCTCCAGTTAAAATATTTGAATTAGTTTTGAAAGCAAAAGAATATGGTGCTTTAGATGGAGAGTTTAGAAGAATATTAAATTATATTAATTTATTTGGTTATGATATGATAACTTCTTTAAGAGAAGTAAGTAAAGATACTCCTTCTGAAAAGTTTAGAGAATTATTGAATGGAATAATTACTAGTATTGAGAGTGGGGGTAATTTGAAAAAATATTTGAAAAATAAAGCAGAAGATATAATGAATGAGTATAGATTAGAAAGAAGAAAGTATAATCAAGTTGTTAGTACTTATTCTGATGTTTATACTGGAATATTAATAACTGCTCCTTTGTTGTTTATTGTTGTTTTAACAATTATGAATAATTTTGGTGGTGGTTTTGCAGGTTTAAGTGTTAAGAGTATAGCTACAATTGGAACTTATGGTTTGATTCCTTTTTTGAATGTATTGTTTATGTTTTTCTTAAATGTTACACAGCCTGAAATGTAAAACCTTTTATATGAGTTTTTGTTATTTTTATTAAAAAGAGGATTAAATGAAAGTTAAATTAAGACACTTTTTTGGTATAGTTCTAGGTTTGTTAATTATAGTTGGTAATTATATATTATTATTGGATACTAGGTGGTTTAAACCTGTTATTTTAATAGGAGTATTAGTTGGAGCTTTTCAGTTTTTTTTGGATTTTTTTAATGAGAATAAAAGACAGAAAGAGATTGAAAGTAAGTTTTTAGAGTTTGTTAGGTCTTTAGTTGAGACTACAAGAGGTGGTTTGCCTATACCTCAAGCTATTTTGAAGATTAGGAAAGAAGATTTTGGTGCATTAAATCCACATGTTCAAAAGTTAGCTAATCAGATTGAATGGGGTATTCCTAGTTTAGAAGCCTTTAAGAATTTTAGTAATGATACTGAGAATGTTGTAATTAAAAGAAGCATTTCTATTGTAATAGAAGCTGAAAGAAGTGGAGGTAATATAGAGGATGTTTTGGAGTCAGTAACAGATTCAATATTACAAGTTAAAAAATTAAGAGATGAAAGAAAATCAGAATCTTTTTCACAAATTGTTCAAGGTTATATTGTATTTTTAGTTTTTATTGGAGTTATGTTGATATTACAAGTTAAATTATTGCCTTTGATGGGTGGTTTGTTAAGTACGTTTGGGAGTAGTACTGAAGTAAATAGTTTAGATAGTGTGTTTTTAGTTTTGATTGTTATTCAGGGATTGTTTGCTGGTTTGATTATAGGTAAGTTTTCAGAAGGGGATTTTAAAATGGGAGTTAAGCATTCATTGGTGTTGATGGTTATTGCTTATTTGGTTATTACAACAGTTAGGGGTTATTAGATGAATAAAAAAGGGATTAGTCATGTGGATTTTGTAATAAGTTTAGGGATATTTTTAATTTATATAATGAGTATTTTTTTGTATATTAAACCTTTAGGTCCTGTTTTCAATAATGATAGGTTAGTTGAGGATATCAGAGATAATTTTGAGGATGAAACTTATTGGGTTGTGAAAAAAGTTTTGTTGTTTGTTGATAGGTGTGATGTAGCTTATCCTGTTTTAGTTGAGATTAAGGATGATAATGCTTTGAATGGTGAAGGTTATGGGAAGAAGAGATTTACTGTTTCTGGTAAGGAAGTAAAGGAAGTATTTCTTTCTGGGAGTGGAGAGTTAGTTTTGAAGTTGGTAATTACTGAAGGGTGTGAAGCTGAATTAGGTGCTGTGAGTGATATTAAAGGTGTTGATGTTAGAAAAGTTAATAGTTTGAAGGGATTGGATTATAGTGAATTAAAAAGTAAGTTAGGAGTTCCTGAAGCAAAAGATTTTAGATTAATTTATGATGGAGATTTAATAGGGAGAGAAGTAAGTGGACAAGGAAATGTTTATGTAAGAGAATTTAAGGAATTTGAGGTTAGTAGTGATGGAGTTGTTACACATAAAGTTGTGAATATAGGAATATGGTAAAGAAAGGATATTTGTTAACGTTAGAAGCTATAATAGCTGTTGTTATATTATTTTTATTTATTTATTCTATTATGTTTGTTGGTGGTAGGATAAATGAGAATGAAAAAGTAAAAGAAAGAATGGATTTTGTTTTGAAAGAGATAAGTTTGAATAATGTTTATAGGGAATGTGTTGGTAATATTGATTTTGATTCACTTGATTCAAGAAATCCTAGTATTAAAGAGAATCTTAAAAATTGTCCTGATGATGTAAGTGTTGTAGATTTTATTGATGAGAATTTAGAAAGTTATAGTTATGATATTTGTATTGAATTTTGTGAGATTAATGTTGATAAGAATGTTTATGTTAGTAGTGTGTTTATTAGTGCTGTTTTAACTAAAGAAATTGGTAAGGAAATTTATTTGTATGTTTGGGAAGAATAATTTGTAACTGGTTCGCTTTGCTCACAAACTTTTTTTCAGTTAAATTATAATTTTAAAGTGATTACATATAGAAAGTTTTATAAATAAGTTAGAGTTTTTAATTTTAAAATGACACTTAAAATTGATTTATCTACTTATGCAATGGTAGCTAGAAATATAGAAGAACGTAGAATTGGTCTTGTTGAAAGAATTATGGGTGTTGCTAAAGAAGTTATCATCCCAGAAATTTCTCAAGAACTTCCAGAAGGTTATTCTATTGATGCAGATAAAAGTGGAGTTCAAATGTTCTCTTCTGGTTCTTGGGATGAATTATGTAATAGAGTATCAGCTGAATTTTATCTTGATCTTAGATTAACTCGTGATGGAAAATCAATATATGGTGTGGATTCTAGATTGGGAGAAATCCAACATAGTTTAGAACCTCAACTTGCAGAATTAGCTCAAGAATATGGTTTGAATGGAATTAAAGTTATGGGTGAACCTTTAGAAGTTTAGTTTTTTCAGTTAACTTAATATATTTCTTTATTTTAGTAATTTTTATGAAATTTAAGTTTATAGAAGATTTGACTTCAGATGTAATGTTTGAAGCTTATGGAAAAAATGAAAAAGAATTATTTGAAAATAGTGCTTTAGCTTTATTTAATGTAATTTGTAGAGTTAAGAAAGTAAAAAATAAAAAGAAAGTAAAAATAAAAGTAAAAGGTGAAGATTTGAAAGATTTGATGTTTAATTGGTTACAAGAGTTGATTGCTTTGGTTGATGTTAAGGAAATGTTTTTTTCTAAGTTTAAGATTTTAAAAATAAGTGAGAATAAATTAGAAGCAGAAGTTTATGGAGAGGAGATAAAACCAGAGAATGGTGAAACTGTAGTAAAAGCTATAAGTTATTATAAATTTGAGTTAGAGAAGAAAAAGAATTGGAAAGTTAGGGTTGTTATGGATATTTAATTATAAGTAGTAACACTTTTTTTCATTTGTTCAAACACACCTAAAGTATATAAATATAAAATTCATCATTGTTATATGGAATTTAATAAAAATCTTGCAGCAGTTCATGGTTATTTATGTGGTGATGGATATGTTATAAGAAATCCAGAAACTCAAAAACATAAATACTATGTTGTTGGTTTTAGAAATCAAAATCTTACTTTGTTAAATGATTTTAATGTAAAATTTAATAAACAATTTAAAAAATTACCAAAATTGAGAGATGCTAGGTGTGTTGTTAATTCTAAAGAAATATATTATCAATTAGTTCAAAAATTTAATTCTTTTTATTCTAAAGATTGGAGTTTACCAAATATGGATTGTGAAAATTTGAAATATTGGTTGAGAGCTTTTTTTGATTGTGAAGCATGGGTTATAGCTAAAGAGAGAAAAAGTAGATTAATAGCTTTGGATTCAATAAATTGTGATGGAATAAGACAAATTGGATGTGCTCTTGAAATTTTAGGAATAAAAAATAAAATAAGAGAAAATAAAAAAAGAAATATTTATCGTCTTTTTATATTTGGAAAAGAAAATTTGATTAGATACCAGAAAAAAATTGGGTTTCTTCATAAAAATAAAAAAGAAAAATTGAAAAAAGATATATTGTCTTATATGAGTTATACTTGGGAATTTCCAAAAAATAAAATTAAAAAAGTTGTGAATAAAATAATGAAAGAAAAAGCTAAAGTTAACATGCCATATACAGTTAGAATTGTATCTAATAAAGAAAATAATCTTGTTAATTTATCAAAAAATTTGTTTAGTTTGTATAAGATAGATTCTAAAACTTATAAAAGAAAAAATGGATTTGGAACAGTTTATTTTACTTTGAATATACATAAGAAAAGCGAAGTAGCGAAAATGATTAGATTAGGATTGTTAAATAAGAAAGAAGAGAATAAAATTATCCTTTAAGGACTCCTATGGGTAAAACTTTAGTTACTTTAGTAGAAATCCCTGCTCCATGAACTGATTCTATAATTTCATTTACATCTTTATATGCTTTTTCAAATTCTTCTGCTAAAACTTTTGGATTTGTTGCTTTTGCAATTATCCCTCTTTTTTCCATATCTTTTTGAATTTCTGTTCCTCTAAAAGATTTAATTGCAGCAGTTCTTGACATTGCTCTTCCTGCTCCATGAACTGATGAACCAAAGGATTTTTCCATTGCTATTTTAGTTCCTTTACAGATGTAAGATGCAGTTCCCATTGTTCCTGCTACAATTACTGGCTCATTTGGGAAGGCTCTTGTTGCACCTTTTCTATGAACATATACTTTTTGTTTTTTATTTTCTATTGTATGTTCTTCTAGTTTCACAACATTGTGACATAAACCCCACACAGTATTCATATCCATTTCTTGCCAAGTTTTGTTAAAGACTTTTTCAAAAGTTTCTCTTATCCATTGAGTCATAACTATACGATTAGTGAAAGAATAATTAACTGCTGCTTTCATTGCTTTAAAATAATCTTGTCCTTCTTCTGATTGTGCAGGTGCTGCAACGAGTTGTTTGTCTGGAATTTTTATATTATATTTTTTAACTGCTTTTTCTTGAGATTTTAGATAATCTGATGCTACTTGATGTCCTAAACCTCTTGAACCACAATGTAGCATTAATAAGACTTGATCTTTATCTTTAATTCCTAGCTTGTTTGAAAATTCCTTATCATAAATATCTGAAACTTTTTGAATTTCTAAGAAATGATTTCCTGCACCTAATGTTCCTAGTTGTTGTAATCCTCTTTTTTTAGCTAGATCTGAAATTTTATTTGGATCTGCTCCTTTCATACAACCATTTTCTTCTAGATTTTTAATATCTTCTTTTGTTCCGTAGTTGTTTTTTACAGCCCAGTTTACACCTTTTACTAAAACTTCATCTAGTTCTGACTTTGTTAATTTTAATTTTCCTTTTGATCCTACACCACATGGAATTGTTTTGAATAATTCTGAAACTAATTCTTTTATTTTTGTTTGTACTTCTGAGTAGGTTAAGTTAGTTCTTATTGAATTTACTCCACAGTTTATGTCAAAACCACAAAGACCAGAAGATATAATTCCATCTTGTTCATCAAATGCCGATACAGCACCCATCGGTAGCCCATATAGGGTCTTAATAGGATCTATTAAAATATCCCCAATGCATGTCCGGTAACCCAATAACAGGTTCTATAACACCAGGCAGACAAGCTACGTTAGTTAGCTGTTGTACAGCATCATCTTCTATTGCTTTCAAAATACTGGAATTCGCAATAATCTTTGCATTAACATTCATTCCAGGTCTTGTTGATTTATCTAATTCCCATTCATATTCGTTAAGTTTCTTTAGATTTTGTTTCATAAGCAGTTAGAAATTAGTTAAAATTTAAATAGTTTTGGTTAATTTTCTAATTTGTGTCTTTTGTTGTCTCTAGTTTTTCTTTTTGTTCTTTTATTTTCTGGTTTTTTTGTTTTGTCTATGATTTCTTTTCTTTGTTCTTTTGTTGTTCTTTTTATTCTTTCTATTCTTTCTGTGTAATCTTCATCATAATCTTCTTGTCTTCTACCTATAACTTGTATTTTTTGTTTAGTATGATCTATGAAATATGGAGTAGGTTGTGTTGTTAATTGTTCTACAGATTTAAGATATTGTAATACTTGAGGTGTTGAATAATAGGGTCCATCTACTCTTGGTTCATATCTTACCATTATATCTAAAGGATATTTTTGAACTCTTGCAGTTAAATCTTCCATTTTATATAATTAATACAATAAAATATTTAATAATTTGTATTCTAAACTGTATAATAGAGCATAGAAACATTTATTAATTAGATTAGGTATTTTATTAGGAAAAGGAGACATGATGTTATCGGGAATTTTAGATTTTATAAATAATTTATTTTCTGGGCTATTTCAGAAGAAAAAACATGTAAAGATTGGTTTATATGGTCCTCCAAATGGTGGAAAAACTACAATTGCTAATAAGATATGTAAAGATTGGTTAGGGGAAAATATGGGTAAGGCTTCTAATGTTCCTCATGAGACAAGAAAAGTTAATGTTAAAGAACAGATAGTTATGAAGTCTAATGGAAAAGAATTAACATTTAATTTGGTTGATACTCCTGGTATTGCTACTAAAATTGATTATGAAAGTTTTATGAAGTTTAAGATGAGTGCTAAGAAAGCTAAACAAAGAGCTAAAGAAGCAACAAAAGGAGTTATTGAAGCTATTAGATGGTTAGATGATATGGATATTGTTTTGGTTGTTTTGGATAGTACTATAAATCCTTATGATCAAGTTAATATTACTATAATAGGTAATTTAGCAGCTAGAAAAATACCTGTTTTGGTTGTTGCTAATAAGACAGATTTGAAAAAGTCTAATATTAAAAGAGTAGAAAATGCTTTCCCACAGTATAAGGTTGTTGGAATAAGTGCTTTGAAAGATAAAAAAATGGAAGATTTTTATACTGCTTTGTTTAAATTAGTTAAGTGAAAAGAAAAAGTTTATATAACTGATAACCTTTTTTAAGAAAAAAGATTAAGCAAAAAAGAAAATAAAAAAGAGGAAAAAAATGTTAACATTACAATTTATACCACATCATGAAATTGAGAAGTTGGATTCTGAAGCTAGGATAAATAAACTATTAGATGGTGTTAAAAATAATGAGATTGTTTTATTAGAAGGAAGATTGGAGAGTGAAGAAGAAACTAAGTTAATTGAAAGAACAATGGAAGATATAAGTCCTATTTTTAAAGGTGTTGAGTTATGTACTATTTATCCACATAAAAGAAGAAGCAAAAAATTAGATGTTGGTAATTTGATTAAAAGTGGTTTGATAAAAATATTATTGGGAAATAAGGAAGGTTTGACAATAATTGGTCCTGCTACAATTGTTAAGGAGATTAAAAGAGATCCTAAGAAGATTCAGTTATTGATTAAGAAGGGGAAGAGATAAATGCCTCACCAATGTGTTAAATGTGGTAAATTATATGAAGATGCTAGTAAGGAGTTATTAAGTGGTTGTAATTGTGGTGGAAAGTTCTTTTTCTTTATGAAAAAAGCAAGTTTAGATAAGAAAAAAATTAAGATAAATTTAACAACTAAAGAGAAGAAGAAAGTAGAGAAAGATGTTTTAGATTTAGTTGGTTTGGAGGAATTAGATGCTCCAGTTATATTAGATATAGAAAGTGTGAGTGTAATGAAACCAGGTAAATATGAATTAGATTTGATTGAATTGTTTAAAGGAAAACCGTTGGTGTATAAAATGGAAGATGGTAAGTATGTAGTTGATTTAGGAAGTGCTTTTAAGAAATGAGTTCTTTATCATATAAATTTTTATAAAGGGAAAAATAATTTAACTGTTAAAATGATGGACTTATATTCTGTTGGAATTAAACCTAATATTGGATTTTTATTAGTTCCAAAAGATGAAGATATATTAAGTATTTTACGAAGAGTTCCTGGTTATCATGGAGCAACTTTTAAGAAAGAAGGAGATTTTGTTGGAGAACCAATTGAAATAGATGGTTTGCAAGCTATTTGTGAAGGGGAAGAAATTCTTTGTTATATAGTTGAAATGAGAGATGGTTTAGATGAAAGAATTACTGATGTTTTAGAAAGGGCTGGTTTGAGAAAGAATAGTTATTATGGTTAATCATTTTGTAAGAATTTCTTTATTTCAGTTGAAGGTTCTTTTGAAATTTTAATGTTTAAGTCTTTTGGAAAACATTGTAAATAATTATTCCATGCGTATCTTTCATCTAAGAAAACTGTTATACCTTTATCTGTTTCTGATCTTATGCATCTACCAGCATTTTGTAATGTTTTAATCATAGCAGGATATTTATAACCATAATCCCAACCTTTGTTAAATTTTAAATCATAATAATCTATTAATTTTTTAACTTCTAGATCTGGTTTTGTTAATGGTAGACCTACAACTACAACTGCTTTTAGTAAATCTCCCATTAAATCAATACCTTCTCCAAATGAACCTGCTGAAACTGCTAATAAAATAGAACCTATTTCTTTGTATTTTTTAAATTTAATTAAAATTTCTTCTTTTTGTTGTTTATCTAAACTAGGACTTTCTTGGAAAATTGTTTTTTTTGTTTTGAATTGTAGTAAATTGAAAATATCATCTTTTATTTGATAACTTGGAAAGAAAACTAAAACATTTCCTTGAATTTGATTTGTTAAGGAAGTTAAGATATCTGAGATATTTTGAAACATTTGATCTGATCTTTGTGTGAATTTTGTTGTAGTTAATGGTACAATCATGTTTAATTGATTTTCTTTTGGGAATGATGAAAGATATTCTTTTAATGTTGAGTTAGTAAAACCTAGGATGTCTTTGTAAAAATTTATTGGTGAAAAAGTTCCAGACATGCAAGTTATGAAATGTGATTCTTTTATTATTGGTTTTAGTAGAAT
Source organism: archaeon (assembly GCA_002688325.1). GTDB lineage: Archaea > Nanobdellota > Nanobdellia > SCGC-AAA011-G17 > ARS1178 > ARS1178. The sequence continues at coordinate 36,689 of NZCS01000006.1, read as the reverse complement.
AGATGGATCTAGGCATTTGTATGATAATTGAATAAATGGTTTTCTGTATGAAGTTCCTTTTGTTAGAATTCTTGCAAAACCTTGATCTGGACCATGCCATGATTCTAGAAATGAAGCTACTGAAAGAATATATGATCTCTTTTTTTCTTCTAAAGGGGTTTCTGATATTTTTTTTAAAGATTTGATAAGTTCTTTTGGGTAAAGAAAGTCTTCTTTTTTAATTAATGTTTCTTGATTGCTTATTGATGTAGATTTTGAGATATATTGTAGGTTAGTGTGTATTTTTTCTAGTTCTTCTGTTGGAAGGAAGAATTGTTTTGCTTCTTTTATTGCTCTTTCCACTATTGGTGTTGATAGGTTTGCAGTTAGTAATTCTCTTGCTCTTTTTGGTAAGTTATGTGCTTCATCGAAGATTATTATTGAGTTTTGTAATGATTTATTTGCTCTTTCAAAAATATTTTTTCTTATTGGTTCTGATAAAATGTGGTGGTAGTCTGCTATAATTACTTTTGCTTTATCTGCTAATGAACATGAAATTTCAAAAGGACAATATTCTTTTGATAATTTACATAATTCTTCTACATGTAGAGGTGAAAGGGAGGTTAGTTTTTTTAATAATACTGCTTTTTCTGGTGATTTGTTTTTTGATTTTAGGTAATGAATACATTCATCTTTTTCTCTTACATCTTTGCAATATTCATAAAATTGAGATGAAGATAGAGAAGAAATATCTTTTATGGGGCACATATGTTGTTTTCCTATGAAATCTACTATTGTGAAATCTATTTTATGTTTTTCTTTTATTAATTTTAATGTTTTTACAGCTATTTTATGTTGGGTGTGTCTTGAAGTTAAGAAAAAAATTGTTTTGTTATTTTTAATTGCTTTTGCTAGTAATGGTGCTAGGATGGAAGTTTTTCCTATACCTGTTGGTGCATGCATTAGAAAATGTTTTTTGTTTTTGTAAGAAGTTAGTAAATCTTTAATCATTTGATCTTGAATTTCTCTAATTTTATCATGTGGAAAAAGAATTTCATTTAACATAGAGTTTAGAAAAAGTTTTTGTTTATAAAGATTGTTGTGAAATATTACATAAGGAATCTATTGTTATTGGTTCTATTAAATGGATTATTTTTCTCAATACTCTTCCTAAGTCTTCTGAGTCTCTCATGTTTAATATTCTTGCTGTTTTAAATTTTTTAATAGCTTCAGATTGTGTATTTCCCGATATAGTAATATCTTTATAGGAAACTTCCCATCTATTATTTCTTTCATCTTGTTTTAATGTTGCTTGATATGTTTCTTGATCTATTGTTATATCTATTGGTTGTGGAAGAAAATTTATAGAATTATATGGTTCTTGTTCTTGATGATCTTGTTCAGTTCTGTATCTTTTACTTCTTTGATTTTTTGTCATTTTCTTGTTTAAATTGATTTTAATAAGGTTTATAAAGGTTTTTAGTTTTTATTATTATATGGAATTAGATGAAAAATTAGAGAAATATTTGAAAATTACTGAAAAAGCTTTGAAAAAAGTTAAGTTTGGTAAAGATGTTAAGATAGATGTAGAGAAAAGTGGAAAGGATTTTTTAGATATGGCTGAAAGATATTTTAAAGATGCTAAGTATTTTATTGAAAAAGGTGATAAGTTAACTGCTTTTGCTGCTTTAAATTATGCGCATGGTTGGTTAGATGCTGGAAGTAGATTAGGTTTGTTTGATGTTAAAGATGGAAAGTTGTTTGTTCTTAAAAAGTAAAGTTTTTAATAGTTAAAGATTTTTAAAAGAATAAGAGGTGTAAATGAAAACTATAGTTATTAGTTTGGGTGGGAGTGTAATAGTTCCTGATAAGGTTAATTATGATTTTTTAAAAAAATTTAAGAAAGTTATTGATTCTGTAAATTATAAATTTGTTATTGTTACTGGTGGTGGAAGTACTGCTAGGAAATATATGAAGGCTTTGGAGAAAGGAAAATTTAGTGATAAGATTTATTCTTTGATTGGAATTGCGAGTACTAAATTAAATGCAAGAGTTGTAGGAGGAGTTTTTAATTATAAAGGAGAAATTCCTGAATCTATGTTGGAAGTTAAGAAAAAGTTGAAGAAACAAAAAATAGTTGTTTGTGGTGCTTTGGGTTATAGAGAAAAAATGACTACGGATGGTAATAGTGCTGATTTAGCAAGATATTTGGGAAGTGATTTGTTTATTAATGTTACAAATGTTAAAGGATTGTATGATAAAGATCCTAAGTTAAAAGGAGCTAAGTTGATTAAAAAAATAAGTTTTGATGATTTTTATGGGATAGCTAAGAAAATAAAGTTTAAAGCTGGACAACATTTTGTATTAGATCAGAAGGCTGCTAAGATTATTAAAGAAAATGAGATTATGACTATTATTATAGGTAATAATTTAGATAATTTTAAGAAAATGTTGAAAGGTAAAAGATTTGTTGGTACTGTTATTTGTTGAGAAAGAGTTAAATAGTTCTAGATATTGTTTTATGTTATGATTATAACTGTAACTGGAACGCCTTGTACTGGAAAAACTAAAGTAAGTAAGGAATTAAGTAAGAAGTATAAATTGAAGTATTTGGATGTGAATAAATTAATTGAAGATGAAGGTTTAAGTGAAGGTTATGACAGGAAATTGAAAAGTAAGATTGTTGATGTTAAGAAGTTGAATAAAAAATTAGTTGAGATTATTAAAGAGAATAAAAATTTAGTTATTGATAGTCATTTAAGTCATTATTTAGATAAGAAGTATGTTGATTTATGTGTTGTAGTAAAATGTGGTTTAGAGAAATTAAAAAAAAGACTAGAAAAAAGAAAATATAGTAAGAAAAAAATAAGAGATAATTTAGATTCTGAGATATTTGATGTTTGTTTAGTAGAAGCTTTAGAGAAAGGACACAAAATTAAAGTTATTGATACAACGAAAGGTATAAAAGGTTTGAAAATTTAATTTATTAAAATGATTGATATTGTGAGATTTGATGATAAGGGTTATGGTAAGAAGTTAGGTTTTAAGAAAGTTTATTTTAAAGATTTAAAAATTGAAGATGGAGAAAGAAAGAATTTTGAAAATAAAAATGTTGATGTTATAACTGGTTTAGAGAAAGAAAAAAGAGCAGATCATATGAAATATAGAAGTTCTGGTTTGAATCATATTTTATGTAAAATAGCTAAAGAGAATAAGATTAGTATTGGTTTTAGTTTTAATGATGTTTTGAAGAGTAAAGGGATGTTAAGAGGACAGATTTTGGGTAGAATGATGCAAAATGTTAGGATATGTAGAAAGTATAAAGTTAAAATGATTGTTTTTAGTTTTGCTGAAAATAAAAAAGAGATGAGGGATGTGAAGGATTTAATTAGTTTTGGGAGAGTTATTGGAATGACTCCTGGTGAAGCTAAGAGAGCATTAGAATTTAAAAAATGATTAAAAAGTTGGTGATAATTGTATTATTTTTGTTAGTCATTGGTTTAGTTAGTGCTGAGAAAGTTATAGTTGTTGTTAATGAAGAGAAATTTTTAGGTTTTGATTTGAATAATGAAGAGAAAGTTTTGAAAGGAATTGAGTTTGAAAAAGAGAATGATTTTGAAGAATTAAACGCTTTTTCTGGTGAGGTAGATAGTGAAAATTTAGAGAAATTGAAAGAAAAGAATGTTGAAGTTTATGAAGATAGGAAATTTGGTGTTTTTTTAGAAGAAAGTGTTGAACAAATTAATGTTAGTAAAGTTTGGAATTTGAATGTAAATATAACTGGGAAAGATGAAGGTGTTTGTATTATTGATACTGGAATTAATTATTTACATGAAAGTTTTGGATGTAGTCAAGATGAATATAACGATAGAGATTGTAGAGTTTTTGGATATGATTATGTTAATGATGATAGTGATGTTATGGATGATGCTGGACATGGAACACATGTTGCTGGTATTGTTGGAGGGAATGGTTTAGTGAAAGGTGTTAGTCCTGATGTGAATTTAGTGATAATAAAAGCTTGCGATAGTAGTGGAAGTTGTTATGAAAGTGATGTTATTAGTGGTATTAATTTTTGTAGAGATAATAAAGATGTATATAATATTTCTGTTATTAGTATGAGTTTGGGTGCAGGTGTTTTTAATAGTTTGAATTGCCCTGCTTATGGTTTATTAGAAGAAGTAATTGGTTTAACTTATAATGAAGGATTATTTATTGTTGCAAGTTCTGGTAATGATGGAGATTCTAATGGGATTGCTTATCCTGCTTGTTCTCCTAATGTAACTGCAGTTGGTGCTGTTGATGGGATTGATGGGTTAGCTAATTTTGGAAATAGAGGTAATTTTTTATATAGAGAAAGTGATAGAAATTTGTTAAGATTGTTAGCTCCTGGCGTTGGAATTGTTTCTAGTTGGTTAAGTGGAAGTAATAGTTTGAGTGGTACTAGTATGAGTGCTCCACATGTTGCTGGTGCTGTTGCTTTGTTAAGAGATTATAAAAATTATGAAGGTAATGAAATAAGTAATTTAGAATTAGAGAATGTTTTGAATAATACTGGAAAAAGTATTTATGATTCTGGAAGTAAATTTACTTATTCAAGAATTGATGTTTATAGTGCTTTGATTGAAATAGATAGTAAGAAACCTGTTTTGGATGTTAGGAAAGAACCAATTATAGTTAATGTTAAAGATAATGTTAGTTTTATTTATGAAGTTGAAGAGGTAAATTTAAGAAAAGTTTGGTTGGAATTGAAAAGTGATAGTTTGAATGGGAATTTTAGTAGTTTTATTTTTAATAATTTTAGTGTTAATGAGACAGTTAGATGGAAATTTTATGGTGAAGATTTGAAAGGAAATATTGGGAATTCAAGTTTTGAAAGTTTTGTTGTTGGGAATAATTTAGGTCCTTTAATTGTTAGTTATGAACCTAATGAAAGTGTTAGTGTAAATGAGAATGAAAGTTTAGACTTTTTAATTGAAGTTAGTGATTGGAATAATGATAGTTTGTTTTATTATTGGTTTTTAGATGGGGGTAATGTTAGTAATGAAGTTAATTTAAGTTATTATTTTGATTTTGAAAGTTTTGGAATTCATAATTTTAGTGTTATTGTTAGTGATGGAGAATTAAATGATAGTGTTAATTGGATTGTTAATGTTAGTGATGTTAATAGAGCTCCTGTTTTAGAAATTGGAGATTTAATTGGTGTTGTTGGAGAATGGTTTAGTTATAGTTTAAATGGTAGTGATTTGGATAATGATAGTTTAAGTTATAGTAGTGATAAGGATTTTTTTATGATAAATGGAAGTGAAGTTTTGTTTTTAGTTGAAAATATAAGTAGTAGTTTGATTAATGTTAGTGTTAGTGATGGTTTTTTAGAAGATAGTTCAGTAATTAGTTTTAATGTAACTAATAGGCCTTTGATTAGTTATGAGCCTGAGTTAGATGTTAGTGTTAATGAAGGTTTGTTAGAATTTAAAATAATTGTTAGTGATTTAGATAATGATAGTTTAAGTTATTCTTGGTATTTGGATGGTTTGAATGTAAGTAATGAACAGAATTATAGTAATAGTTTTAGTGAAGGGAATTATAATGTTAGTGTTTTTGTTAGTGATGGTTTTGTAGATGAGAAAGTTGAATGGGATGTTAAAGTTAGTAAAGTTGTTTCAAGTCCTCCTTCTGGTGGGGGTTCTGGAGGTGGAGGTGGTGGAAGTAGAAGTGGAAGTAGTGGAAATGATGAATCTTTTGTTGCACCTGTTGTTGCTCCTATTGTAAGTCCTAGTTTTGTTGTTGATACTGTTGAAGAAAGTGAAAAAAGCGACAATAGTATAACTGGAGAAATTGTTAATGAAGATAATGATATTGGTTTAACTGGAAAATTTGTTAATAGTTTAGGAGATAGAAAAAATTATATGGCTGCTTTAGTTTTGTTATTTTTAGGTGTGGTTGGTTATGTTATATTTAGAATGAAAAGTCATGTTATGGTTTAGAGGATATTAATTCTTCTATGTGTCTTTTTATTTCATGATAACTTATTGGTTTAGTAAGATGTAAGTTTGAACCGGTTGGTTTGGTTTCATAACCAGAAATACTTATTATTGGTGTTCTTGGATTTGTTCTTCTTGATTCTTTTATTACTTCGTCGCCAGAACATTCTCCTAGATCAGTTAAAAGTAAGTCATATATTAAATTTTCTCTAATTGCATCAACAGCTTCTTTTCCTTGAGTATACCATTCTATTGAGTAATTACTATCATCAAGTTTTAGAAATTCTTTAAAAGTTTCTACCCATTTACTATCTTCAACAATTAAAATAAGTCCATTTTCCATATATTTTTCTTATTTGAGTATTTTATAAATCTTCCTAAAATAATCACTATAAAATAAAAACAGTTAGATTACCCAAACATTTAAATATTAACTATTTATTACTAAATTTGGTGAGAGAAGAAAAAGAGTGTTTTCTCATATAAAATGAAGATGTTACCAAGTTTAAAGGAAAGAAACAGATATTTGGTTTTTGAAACTAAAAAGAAAAAAGATATTAAAAAAAATATCTGGAAAGGATGTTTAGATTTTTTAGGAGAATTTGGTTGTGGAGAAGCAGGTTTGTGGTTTTTGAATGATAAATGGGATGAAAAAAAAGGAAAAGGTATATTAAAAGTAAATAATAAATATGTAGAAAAAGTAAGATTGGCATTATCACTAAATAATATTCATACTATAGGTGTTTCAGGCACTTTAAAAAAAGCTGAAAAGAAATTCATTGGAGGATAAAAAATGCAAGAACAAATGACACATCAAATGATGGGATATGATAGGACAAGTACGATGTTTAGTCCTGATGGAAGATTATTGCAGGTTGAATATGCTAAAAAAACAGTAAGACAAGGAACAAGTGCTTTAGGTATAGTTTGTAAAGATGGAGTTTTGTTAGTAGCAGATAAGAGAGTTATAGATAGATTAATTGTTCCAAGTTCTGTAGAAAAAGTTTTTCAAGTTGATACTCATATAGGAGCTACTGCTTCTGGTATTATTAGTGATGGAAGAGTTTTAATTGAAAAAGCTCAAGTACTTGCTCAACAAAATAAAGTTACTTATGATTCTGATATAGATGTTTTGACATTAGTAAAAGATATTTGTAATATGAAACAAGGATATACTCAGTTTGGTGGAGCAAGACCGTTTGGTGTTTCAATCTTATTTGCTGGTGTTGATGATACTGGCGCTAGATTATTTGCAACAGAACCTACTGGAATTTATTTTGAATTTAAAGCAACTGCTATTGGTGAATCTGAAGTAGAATTAAGAGATTTGTTAAGTAAAGAGTATAAAGAAAATATGACAATAGAAGAAGGTTTAGGTTTAAGTGTTAAAGTTTTGAAGAAAGTTTTAGGAAAAGATTTTGATTTGAGTAGAGTTGATGGAGCTTTTATTAGTAATGAAGATAGAAAGTTTAAGAAAATAAATAAAGATATGTTAAAATTAGCTAAAAATGGACGTTGATAAGGCTGTAATTGCTAGATTAAAGAAAAATGGAAAAGATTTTGAGGTTTTAGTAGACTGTGAAAAAGCTTTAGCATTTAAAAAAACAGGAGATTTTAATGAAGTTTTAGTTTCTGATAAAATATATAAAGATAATAAAAAAGGAATGGTTGCTTCTGAAGGTGATTTAAAGTCTTTTGATAGTGAAAATTTTACAGAAATAGCTAAGGAAATTGTTAAAGATGGGGAAGTTCAATTAACTACAGAATATAGAAATAATTTAAGAGAAGAAAAGAAGAAACAAGTAATTGAATTAATTCATAGAAATTCTGTGGATAGTAATGGTTTGCCACATCCGATAAGTAGGATAGAAACTGCTTTGGAAGAAGTTAGAGTAAAGATAGATGAATTTAAAGATGCTAGTGAGCAAATTAAAGATATAGTTGATAAGTTAAGAAGTGTATTACCTATTAAATTTGAAATTAAAAAGATATATGTTAAGATTCCTGCACAACATACAGGAAAGGTTTTTTCTGTTATTAAGAAATATGAGACTTTAAAAGAAAATTGGGAAAATGATGGGAGTTTAGTTGTGGAATTAAAGATTCCTGCTGGTTTAGTAGAAGAATTCTATGATGAATTGAATAAGATGACTCATGGTGATGTAGAAACAAAAGATTTAAAAGGGGAATAAAAGGAAGAAATACTATGGGAGAACTAAAAGTTAAAGAAAAAGATGTTGTAGTGCCTGGTGAAGTATTGGCTAATGGAATGGATTTTTTACCTGGTGAAGGTGTTTATAGAGAAAAAGATGATCTTATTGCTTCTAAATTAGGTTTAGTTAATGTTAATGGTAGATTAGTTAAGTTAATTCCATTATCTGGAAGATATATTGCTAAGGCAGGAGATACTGTTATTGGTGAAGTAGTTGATATTACTTTTGGTGGATGGTTGATGAATATTGGAGCTGTAAATAATGCTAATTTATCAATAAAAGATACAAGTGAGTATATAGGAAGAGATGCTGATTTGACTCAATATTATAATTTTGGAGATATTGTATGTGTTAAAATTAATAAAGTTATCAGAAGTAAGATGATTGATATTACAACTAAAGATCAAGAATGTAGAAAATTAAAAGGTGGGATGTTGATTAAGATTAATCCTTCTAAAGTTCCAAGAGTTATTGGAAAAGGTGGAAGTATGGTTTCAATGATAAAAGAAGTTACTGGTTGTAGAATAACTGTAGGACAAAATGGTGTTGTATGGGTTTCTGGAACTGATAGTAAGAAAGAAAAATTAGCTAGAGATGTAATTAAAAAAATTGAGAAAGAAGCTCATAGAGAAGGTTTAACTGAGAAAATAAAGGAGTTTTTGAAAAAATGATTGATTTGTTAGGTGGAAATAGAGTAGATACTTTAGATGAAGATCTTTGTGCAAGATTAGAAGATTTACCTAGAACTATGACTTGTCAACATAGTAATGTTAATTTATATAAAGAAGATAGAGAAGAAATTGAAGAAGAAGCTAGATGTGTTTTATTAGGAAATTATGTTTGTGAAGAGTGTGAGAATTATTTAATGATATAAGGAGAAAAAATGGCATATACTAAAAGATTGGATGGAAGAAAATTTGATGAAATGAGAGAGATAGAAGGGAAGGTTGGAGTAGTTAAAAATGCAGATGGAAGTGCAATGTTTAAATTTGGAGATACAGTTGCAATAGCTGCTGTTTATGGTCCTAAGGATTTATATCCAAGATTTATGCAAAATCCTAAAAAAGGAAAATTAAGATGTTATTATGATATGATTTCATTTTCTGTAAATGAGAGAAAAAGACCAGGACCAGATAGAAGAAGTAATGAGATTGGTTTGGTTACTGAAAAATCATTAACTCCTGTTTTAAGTTTAGAAAATTATCCAAATGCAGTTGTTGATGTGTTTGTTCAAATAGTTCAAGCAAATGCTGGTACAAGATGTGCTGGAATTTGTGCTGCTTCATTAGCTTTGGCAGATGCTGGTTTAGATATGAAGGATTTAGTTTGTGCTGTTAGTGCTGGTGTTGTTGATGGAAAAGTTTTAATTGATATTGATAAATATGAAGAAGATGTTGAAGGAATGACTGATATTCCTATTGCAATTTTACCTAGAACTGGTGAAGTAAGTTTATTACAGTTAGATGGAAAAGTTAATAGAGAAGAATTAAAAGAAGCTTTAGAATTAGTTAAAAAAGTTAGTAAGAAAATTCATAATGCTCAGAAAAAGGCTTTACAGGAGAAGTTTAAATGAATAAAGAATATATTGTTGGATTGTTAGAGAAAAATGAAAGGATAGATGGAAGAAAATTAGATTCTTATAGAAAAATTACTGTTGAGAATGGAGTTAGTAAAAATGCAGAAGGTTCAGCTAGAGTTAAAATAGGTGATACAGAAGTTATTGCTGGTGTTAAAATGGATGTTGGTGAACCTTATTTTGATAGTCAAGATAAAGGTGTTTTGATTATGGGTGCTGAATTATCTCCTTTAAGTTCTGAAGATTTTGAACCTGGTCCACCAAGTACTCAAGCAGTTGAATTAGCAAGAGTTGTGGATAGAGGTATTAGAGAGAGTAATAGTATTGATATGAAAAAGTTATGTATTAAGAAAAAAGAAAAAGTTTGGATGGTATTTATTGATATTTATATTGTTAATGCAGATGGAAATTTATTAGATGCTGCTGCTTTAGCTTCAATTGCTGCTTTGAAAAATGCTAAATTTCCTGAATATGATGAGAAGAATGAAAGGGTTAAGTATGGTGAATTAAGTAAGAAAAGTTTACCTTTAGATAAATTACCTATTGCTTGTACTTTGTATAAGATAGGAAATAAGATTGTTGCTGATGTAAGTAATGAAGAAGAAAAAATTGTAGATGCAAGATTAACTGTTACAATGACTGAAGAAGGAATTCATGGAATGCAAAAAGGTGGAGATAAAACTTTGAGTATTAAAGAGATTGATGAAATGGTTAAGATAGCTGAAGCAAGAACTAAGGAATTAAGGGAATTATTATGAGTGAGTACACAAAATATGAAAAAGCTAGAATAATTGGTGCTAGAGCTTTACAAATTAGTATGGGTGCTCCTTTTTTTTTGAAAATTGATAAAAAATTATTAGAAGAGTTAAAGTATAATCCTGTTGAAATTTCTAAATTAGAATATGAGAAAGAAGTTTTGCCTATTACAATTAAAAGACCTTTGCCTAGAAAGGTTAAGGATGAAGAGTAATTCTAATAGAAAACGGTATAAATAGAGAAAACATGTTAAATTTATGGTTAAAAAAGAACAAGTAGATGTTAGGATATTTGTTGGTTTGGTTATATTAGTTGTTGGTGTTTTAGCTGCAAGTTTTTTAGGTTTAGGTTTTATTTTTAGTAATTCATCACTTATATGGGTTGGTTCAGTTGTTTTGGGTGTTGTAACTGTTGTATCTGCTATATTAGAAAAGGTGTTGTTAAAATGATATTAGAAATAATTTTATTAATATTAATAATTTTGAATTTAGGTTGGGTTAGTTTTCTAGCTTTTATGGGTAAAAAGAATTGGTTGTTAGTTTTTGCTATATTAGAAGCTGTTTTAGGATTTTTATTTGCGGCTATTGTTACTTTGTGATATTTTTGTATGTCCACCATAATAATAAAATTTAATGTGGGGTAGACATATAAATTTAAATACTTGTTTTTCTTTTTAGATGTTATGATAATAAAAGAGGTTGAAGGTAGAAAAATATTGAATTCTAGAAACGAGGAAGTTGTTGAAGTTAAAATTAAAAGTGATATTGGTAATGGAAAAGGTAGTATAGGTAAGGGAGCAAGTAAAGGTAAATGTTCAGTTAAAGAATTTAATAAACCAGTTAAAGATATTGTTAGTTATTTGAATGATTTTAAAGATTTAGATGAGTTAGAAATAAAATATTTTAGAGATTTGAAAAAAGTAGAAGATGTTTTAAGTAAATTAGGAGGTAATGTTGTTGTTAGTGCTGAGTTAGCTATTTTAAATTGTTTTGAAAAACCATGGGAATTTTTAGGTGGTAAAAAAATACCTTTGCCAATTGGAAATTGTGTTGGTGGGGGTAAGCATTATAGAGGAAAAAGTACTGATATTCAAGAATTTTTAGTTTATAGTAAAGCTGAAAGTTTTTTTGATGCTAATTTTGCAAATAAAAGAGTTTATGGAAGAATGAAGAAGAAGTTAGGAAATAAAGTAAATGATGAATGTGCTTTGGTAACTGGAAAAAGTAATTTAGAAGTTTTAGAGATATTAAGTAGAGAATGTGAAAAAGAAAGTTTAGAATTGGGTTTTGATATTAAAATTGGATTAGATATGGCTGCTAATAGTTTATTTGATAGAATAAGATATAGATATAGTAATTTTAGTGAAACTGTTAAGAAAAAAATATTAAGTAGAGAGAAACAGATTGAATTTGTAAATTGGTTAATTGAAGAGTATGATTTGATTTATGTTGAAGATCCGTTGGAAGAGAGAGATTTTGATGGTTTTAGTGAGATAGAAGGAATGGTTGTTGGTGATGATTTGATTTGTACTAATTTGGAAAGGTTGAAGAAAAGTAAAGGTTTGAAGGGAGTTATTGTTAAGCCAAATCAAGTTGGTGGTTTAATAGAAAGTAAGAAGGTTGTTGATTATGCTAAAAGTAAAGGTATAAAATGTGTTATTTCTCATAGAAGTGGAGAGACAATGGATTATGGGATAAGTGATTTAGGTGTTGGATGGGAAGTTGGAATGATTAAATGTGGTATAACTGGAAAAGAAAGAAATGTTAAATTGGAAAGGTTGAAGGAAATTGAGAATAAGTTTGTTAAGAAAATTATAAAGTTTTAAGTTTACTTAAATAACTGTAATGTATGTTTTTGTGTAAGAAAGTGGATTTTATCTAGAAATTGTTAAAGGAATTTTAATATTAAGATCTATTTCATCGTAAAGAACTACTGGCATTAAACCTAATCTTGTTTTTTTTAATTGTATTAATTCTAAACTTTCTAAAATTTTTATATCTTCATGAATATTTTTAAAATTTCTATTAGCCATAACTGATAAATGTTTGATAGTTTTTGGTTTTGTTGTTTTTATGATATTTAATAAATCTAATCGTTTTTGTGTTAAGAATTTTTTATATGTGTTAAAATCTTCAAAATTTATTGTGGGAGTATGTTGTTTTATTATACCTTTATCTAAGTTAGAGAAGAATTTTCTTGTTTCTTTAAATGATTCTTCTAATGGTTTTATGGTTATTTTAATTTTTTTGGTTACCATATAATAACTCCTTTAATTTTTTAATATCATTTGTAAAATCTATTTGTAATTGTTCTAAATTTTTGAAATTGTATTTTTGTTCTTTATCTAAGTAATGTTTATGGTGTCCTTTTGCTCTTTCATTGTCATACCCAATCATTCTTTTGTTTTTGTGAATATAAACTAAGGAATATTTTATTCCTTGTGGGAAATGTTTACTTTTATCAACTTTCCATATTTTTTGCTCAATAATATCTTTTTCTTTTGTTGTATCTTTTTTATGGAATAGTAGTTTTGTCATTCAATACTCCCTTATGGTATGCAATGCCATATTTAAATGTTTTGTTTTTTGTATTTTTTTTCTGTTATTTTTATTGTTTTTTTTAAACTTTTGAATAATTTTATGAAAGTTTTCTTTTTAATATTTTTATAACTGTTTTGAGTTGCATATAAATTATATGTTTTTTTGATGTTTTTAAACTGTTTTGTAGTAAAATATTTTTTACATTCTTTTAGGATTGTATATTTAGAAATTGGATAGAAGTTATTAAACATACATACTGTCCAACATAAATGCATTGATGAATATCCTAAATGTTCTATATCAAAGTTTGAAATTTTATGTTTTTTGAGATGCTTTAAAGAAAATTCTATGTTTGTTATGTTTCTTTTAGCAAAATTTAATCTATCTACTGCAGCTTTTTGAGAATTTTTTGGTTGTTTTAAATTTAATTTTTGTTTTGAATAGAGTATTTTTCCATCTCTTAATGTACAATAAACAAAACTATTACCTTTTTTGTGTTCTTCTTTGAACATTTTTAAAGGCCATATGGAAGTCTGAATTAAATGTTCATCTATTTTAAGTTTTCTAGCAATTTGGTTTTCATAATGTTGTTTAATTTTATATTCTTTGTTTGGTGATTTTATTGGAGATTTAATGATAAATATGATATCGTAGTCACTAGTTTTTTTGAAATCTCCTCTAGCTCGAGAACCATATAGAATTATGTTTAATATGTTATTATCTTGTTTTGCAAAATTTTGGCAAGTTTTTAGTAAACTCATTTTTTGTTGATTTAATTTACAGCGCCAGGGACGGGATTTCCCGTATTAACATTTGAACCCGCGTAACACGCGAGTGTTAACTGGATCTTAAGTCTAGTGTTTTAGGCCTTCTTGACCATTTTTTATTTTTAATTATGAATTTTATGATAATTATTGTTGGTAACCAATATAAAGAACAATAGATATATAAGTCTTTTGGTTATTGTAAAATTATGAATCCAGTTAAGAAAGAAAGAATAATACATAGTAAATTGATTGAATTTCTGAAAAATAATCCTAAAGGTTTAACTATGAGTGAAATTGTAAAAAATACTGGTTTTTCTAGGAAAGCTATTGAAAAACATTTACAGGTGTTAGAATTAGAGAACGAAATTTATATGAAGAAGTTTGGTGTTACTAAAGTTTATTATCCTAACCATAGAGTTCATCATTTTGATTTTGAGAATTTGAAATATAATAATAGAATAATCTGGTTTGATATTTTAGAGAATGAATTTGGGAAATATTTGTTAATTCAAAAAAAGAAAAGAGTTAATAAAGACTGGGTTCATGAACATTCTATTACAATACCTTTAGATCAAAGTGAAGGATTTTTGAAGGTTTTGAAGAAGATTTTGGGTTCTAAAAGAATGAAGAAATTGAAAATTTAACTGTTCAAGAAAAATTAAAAGATGTTCAGTATACTGTACAAATTAAAGTAAATTTGTTCAGTATACTATATAAATTGTGATGATATTAATTTTTGTTTAAAACTGTACTTTCGAAAGTTTTAAATAGTATTACTATAGTAATACTATTTGGTGATGTAAAAATGCAAACAGTTCCAACAAAACTCACAGAACGTTTAGTAATAGAATCAGAAGAATTAATTAAAGAAGGATGGTATGCAAACAAATCAGAACTTATTCGAGATGCAATTCGAGATTTAATTATTAAATTAAAAATGCAAAAACTAGAAAAAGCAATTAAAGAAGATGTAGAATGGGGATTATATGGTGAATAAAGTATGTGCAGATACAGGACCCATATTACATTTACAGGAAATAAATAAAGTAAAATTACTAAAAATATTTAAAAAAATCTTTATTTCTAAGTATGTAAAAGAAGAATTATCTAAATATAAAATTGAAAAACTTCCAAAAAATTTTGAATTAGAAAAAATCAACAAAAATCAAGTAGCATTAATAACTACAAAATATAATCTGGACATAGGAGAATCTTCAATTATTTGGTTGTGTAAATCACTAAACATTCCTTTAATTTTAACAGATGATTTAGATGCAAGAGAAATAGCTAAACATTTAGATTTAAAACCAATAGGAACAATAGGGATTATAGTAAGATGTTTTAGAGAAAAAATTATTAATCAAAAAGAATCAATAAAGATCTTAAAAGAAATCTATGATGAATCTTCATTGTTTGTAACATCTGAATTGATTAATTATGCTGTAAGTGAGATTAAAAAATTTAGTAGATAGATTATTTAAGAAAATTTTAGAGGTTAGCATCCGAATATAAAATAAAAAAATATATACTAAAAGGTTATAAGATGCCTTATTTTTTTAATTCTACATAAAAATCAGGGCAGAATAGAAACCTTTATTAATAAGTAATGTTTTAAATAACACATGGTAACACAATATGATGTATTTGAATATATGTACAAAAAAGATATACCTTTGGCTGCTCATGATGTGGCAAAAGCATTTAAGAAAAGTTATGCAAGCTATCAAACAATTTATATTTTGTTAATTAAGTTAACTGAACAAGGTTTTCTTTCTAAAGATAAACATGGTTTCCTTGTATTAAGATCAAAACGAAATGATCTTACATATGATATAATCAACTATTGTGTGTCTAATCAGATTAATTATAATGATTTGTTGGATGAAAAGCTTGTTAAATTTATTAACAAGGCATTTTTAAAGAAAAGATTTACAGCTAATGATTTTGATATTGGAATTAAAAGATTTATGAAAAATGTGGAAATTTTAGCAAAATATGGTTTATTGATTATCTTTTCTAGAAAACCATTGGAAGCAATTATACCATACAATTCATTTTTAGGTAATTTAGTGAAATATTTTGGACATAAAGTATTGGTTGCAAAATATAAAGAAGATGAATATTTTGATGATATAAAACGTGAACTTAAAAAATTTCGTAATTTGGTTAGTAAGAATTTACAAAAATATAAAGATGTATCTAAAGATTATGAAATTAAGTTTATACATCATAGTTTGAGTATTGAAGGTAATCCTATAACTTTACCAGACACTATTAAACTATTAAAAAAACACATAGTTCCAAAAGATCTTGATTTGGAAAGTGTACAAGAAGTACAGAATTACCAGAAATCTATTGATAAGATGATAAAAGATGCTGAAGAAAAATCACCATTGAACAAGGGAGCAATTTTAAATTATCATTATCTTGCTATGCAACATAGACCAGAAATTGCTGGTAAAATAAGAAAAAGGGCAGTCCATATTGAAGGCAATCCAGATTATAAAGTTGCAAGAGTTGATGAAATTGAAAAAAAACTTGTTAATCTGATGAATAAATATGAAACATTCACAAATAAAAAAAGACATGCATTAAAGGAAATTTTAGAATTTGCAGCATATTTCCATAATGAATTCCAGTATATCCATCCTTTTGAAGATGGTAATAGTAGAACAACTAGATTAATAACATTCCATTTGCTTAGAATATTGAATGTTCCTGTGTTTGATATTCCTCTTGGTTTGCTTGAAGAATATGTTTTTTCAACAAAAGGAGCAAAGAAAAGAAATGATAAGAAACTTAATCAAATAATACAACTTATTATACTTTCAAATCTTAAAACAATTAATGAAAAACTTATGGAAAAATGAATTCAAAATTTAAGGAAGGAGATAGAGTGAGTGTGAAGGTAGGGAATATATTGGAGAAATATCTATAATAGATATAACAGATAAGGGATATAGATATGATGTTATGTGTTTTAAGCCGGAGAAAATACTAATAAAACATGTGTTTGAAGATGATTTGAAAAAAATTAATTTTAAAGTTTGTTAAGAAAATAATAAGGTTTTAATTGTTTAAGAAAAGTTTAGAGGTTAGCATCCGAAGTAAATTTAATCCGAAGATAAAATAAATTCTCCTGCTAACTTCTTGTAGTGTTAATAACCGAAGTTTCAACAACCCGAAAGTTGAAAAAATTCTTCTATTAACACTTTAGAGGTATAAAGTATAAGTTATATATAAATATTTCTATCTTTTAGTTTTAAGATTTGAAGAAAAGGGATAAAGTTTATGATATGTTGAAGGAGATGGGTATAAATGTTCCAAAAAAACGATAGAGATATGTATATGTTTTGTATTGTTTTATTAATTATTTCTTCAATAGGAATCTTAATTAATTTTAATAGTATAACTGGAAGTGTTATTTTAGAAGAAACTGAAATTAAAAGTGAATTTAAGTTTGTAGAACCTGAAGAAATTAGTAGAAGTGGAGCTTTAGATAGTTTAATGGATGCAGAAGATGATATAAAAGAATTAATTAATTCTAATTTGTCTGTTTTGTTTGTTAATGATGTTTTATTAGAGGCTGAAAGAAATTTTATTGGTGAAAGTTTAGATGAACTAAAAGAGGAAGTTAGAGAAGAAATTGGTTTGAAAAAAGAATATTTAGAAAAATTATTGAGAATAGGAAAAGAAACACCTTCTTATGATGTTGAAAAACAAGATTATAAAGGAGTTTTTAGATTGACTCAGTTGATTAAATTTAAGAAAAATCAAGCTTTTAAGATAATAGATGAAATTTCTTTGATTGAAAGTAAGGAAGAAAGTTATAGAAAAAGTAAAATTGATACTTCTGAAGGTTTTGGTGATATTAGAAGCAGCTAAAATATCATTTAATGAAGAAAGATATGATGAGGCTGAAGCTTTTTTAAAAGAAGCAGATTTGAAATTAGATGAGGCAAGTAGTGAAGCTAAAAGATTGAAAGGATTAATTAATTTAAGTAAAGGATTTTTTGTTAAGTATTGGTGGGCAATATTGTTGTTTATAATTTTAGTAATTGTTTTTGGTCCTAAAGTTGCTAAGAAAGTAAGGGTTAAATTAGCTAAGAATAAATTATTAAATTTAAGATTGGAATTACAAACTTTGGAAAGGTTAATTAAGAAAGCACAAGAAGATCGATTTAAATTTAAAAAATTAACTAAAGTAACTTATGATATAAGAATTAATAGATATAAAGATAGAATGACTGAGATAAAACATACTATTCCTGTTTTGGAAAGTATTATTGGTAAGAAAGTAAAGAAAAAAGTGAAAAAAAGAGGAGTCTTAGAAATAAAATGATAGCTGTTGAAAGTTTTAAAAGATTTAGAGTTATTGATATAGTTATTATTGCAATATTATCTGGAATATGGTTTTTGTTAAGTTTAGGAATAAATAGATTAGATCCTCAGATTTCTTATATTTTTAGTTTGTTAATTATTATTTTTTTAATGACTTTTGTTGTTTATTTAGTTAGAAAAGCTGGTTCTGCTACTTTGTTTTTTTAATTAGTGGTTTGATTAGTTATGGTGTTAATGATTTTGGAATAACTGGATTTAATAAAATTGCAGTTTTAGTTATTGCTGGTGTTATTTTTGAATTAGTATTCTTAATATTTAAATTAGAAATTAAGAATGTACAAATAGATGTTGTTTTAGGTGGAGGTGTAAGTGCTGCTAGTATTCCTTTGTTAATGGGAATTGTTTTAAGTTCTGGTGTTGTTTTTAATATGATTTTAGCTATGATTAATTTAATTTTATTAAGTTTTTTTGTTGGTATTATAGGAAGTGTTTTAAGTTTCTTATTATGGTATAAGTTGAAGACAAGTAAGATGGTTTTGAAGTTTGAGTATATGCAAAATTTTTAGTATAGCAAACTTTATAAATAAGTAAGATATTTTAGAGATATTGTAATTATACATAAATAAAAGGAGGTGTATTTAATGGCAATACAAGCATTTACTAATACTTTACAAGCATTAACAAATCCTGTAGTGGGAATATGGAATTCTTTAGTAGATAAGTTGCCTGGGTTGATTGGGGCAATAATAATTCTAATTGTTGGTTATTTTGTGTCTATTATCATTGGACATGCAATCTCTGTTGTTTTAGAAAGAATTGGATTAGATAGACAGATGAAGAGATTAGGATTAGATAAGGCTTTAGGAACCATAGGATTATCAGAGTTAGCAGGAGGAATAACTAAGTGGTATATATTCATTTTATTCTTGGCTGAAGCAATGAAACCAAGTTTGTTGAACTTAGGAGTTATTTCTGATTTAATATTTGGATTAGCTAAATGGTTACCAAATGCGATTGTAGGTTTAATAATATTAGTTTTCGGTGTATATGCAGCAACTTATGTTGGAGAACGGATGCTAAGAGCAAGAATCTGGGGTATTCGATTATTAACAACTGTTGTTAGAGCATTAATATTATTCTTTATTGCAGTAATAGCTTTAAGACAAATGGGATTGGATGTTTCTATATTAGAAAATACATTCTTGTTGTTAGTTGGAGCAATTGCAGTAGGAGTAGCAATAGCCTTAGGAATTGGTTTAGGATTGGGATTGAAAGGAGAAGCAGAGTCTTTGATCAAAGATTTGGTAAAAGCTAAAAAGTAATTTTTTTCTTTTTTTCTTTTTTGTTACAATAATCTTTATAAGTAAGTTGTTTTTAGTTATTTATTATGGATTTTAGAGAAGCATTAATCAATCTGTTTGGATTAGATTTTGAGACTATCAAAGCTCGTACAAAACAAGCTAGACACGGTAATATGAATGGTGTTACTAATAGATATATCCAAAATTTAGTTGATGGATCAATTGAAGAACAAGTAGAACCTATATTGGAAGGAGATCTTCAAGCAATTCTTGAAAGAGCAGAAGGTCATTTGTTAATCTCTGAAGGAAGATTGAAAACAGAATTATTTAATGATAGAGATGATTTTGGGGAAGCTGTGTATGGTGTAGCTGGACAAAGAGCAAAAGTAGCTTTGTTAAGATATGTAATTGGACACGGAAAAGATGTAGATATTCCCGTTGAACCTTTACCTTTTGAAGGAGGATCTGGTTATTGGGGTTTGGGTAGGACTGAAGATCGTATGCGTTATGTGAGAGAATTAAAAGCTTTAATGGGAATAACCGAGATGGATATTGAAAAGATATTAGAAAATGTTAAACCTTTTGAGGTTGTTCAATGTACAGTTATGGATATTGTTGGAAATAAAGTTGAGATTAGGGTTGAGCGAAAAGATGGAACACATTATACTAGAGACAATTTCCCTAAAGAAAGATTATCTAATGCTGAATGTATAAAAGGTAGTGGTGAAACAGCTGATCATGTAGGAGCCCAGTTTACATATTCACTTTATGCTGTTGGTACGTATCGTATAAGTGGAATAAACCATTTTGCTCCTTCATTTGAACAATTAAAGGTAAGAGACCCGGTTACTATAACTGATGAAGAGTTAAGCCATTTAGGATAGAATCTTAATATTATTTTTTAACAGTTAAATTAAAATTTCTAACTGAATAACTAAATTCTAAAATAAAAAGTTTTAAAAAGGGTTCTTTCATTTTTATTAGGATGGTTGAAGATCAATTTTTAGTTCCATTGGAGGATTATTTGAAAGTAGGACTTCATATAGGTACTAAATTTAGAAATAAGTATATGGAATCTTTTATTTACAAGGTTAGACCAGATGGTTTAGCTGTGTTAAATATTCAAGAAATCAATAAAAGGATTGATTTAGCTAGTGGTGCAATGAGTAAATATAAACCAGAAGAAATTTTAGTTGTGTGTAGAAGAGAGAATGGATGGAAAGCTGCTGAATTATTTTCTAAAATGACTGGGATTAGAGTGATAAATGGGAGATACCCTCCAGGTATATTAACAAATTCTCAATTAGAAAACTTTATTGAGATTAAATTAATGATTGTTGTTGATCCTTGGCCTGATAGAAATGCTATTAGAGATGCAATTAAGGTTGGAGTTCCTATAATTGCTTTGTGTGATACAAATAATGAGGCTAATTATGTGGATTTAGTTGTTCCTTGTAATAATAAAGGTAAGAAAAGTTTGGGGTTGGTATTTTGGATATTAGCTAGAGAATATTTGAAAAGAACAGGGATGATTAAAGCTGATAAAGATTTTAAAGGTAAGATGGAAGAGTTTATAGTTGAATAATTTTCTATATTTTTTGAGATAGGTTTAAAAATAATAAAGACTGTTTATATATGGAATTGATGGAGCAATTTGGAGTTCATTAGTTTTCGGATTTTTGAGTTTCAAGCTTCGGACATCAATTTCAGTTAAATTTTTATATTTACTCATAATTCTTTATTAGATGAGAAAGAATATTTTTGAAGGTGATTATTATGAAGCTGATTTTGAGAAGTTAGATGAGGAAATAAATAGATGTTTTACTTCTAGATTTGGTCCTGGAGATTTACCAATTAAGAGACATAAAAAAATAAAAGGGATAATAACTCCTAATGATAAGTATAAATTATCTGGTGGAGGTATGGCCTGGAGTTATAAAGAGATAGCTGAAGCTGAATTTAGTAAAACTTATGTTATTTTAGGTGTAAATAGTAAAAAGTTAGGAAGAAAGTTTGCTTGTTCTTTGGAAAATTGGGAAAGTGTTTTTGGTTCTGTAAGAGTTGATGTTGAATTAGCAAATAAATTAATGGAGAAATCTGAATTAAAAGTAGATGAGGAAGTACAAATAAGAGAAAGTTGTATAGAAGTTCAGTTACCTTTTTTGCAGTTTGTTAATAAGGATAAGTTAAAAGAATTAAGAATTTTACCTATTTTGATAAATTGTGAGGATTATGAAGAATTGAAAAAATTTGGAGAAGTTTTAGGAAGTTTTAAAGATATAATAGTAATAATTAGTTCTAATTTTAGTGATGTAAATGAAAATTATAAACCTTTTGAACATAATTTAAAAGAAAGTGTTTATGATATGGATAAAAAAGGAATGAAATTGATATGTGATTTAAAAAGTAAAGAATTTTTTGATTTTAAAAAAGATAAGAATATTAAAGGTGGAGATGCGATAATAATTGGAATGGAAGCTGTTAAATCAAAAGGTAAATTATTACATCATTATAGTTCAGGAGATGTTAATGAAGATTATGAAAAATTTGTGGGTTATGGAAGTTTAGTCTTCGAGTAACCTTTTTTAGAAAAAAAGATTAAGCAAAAAAGAACCTTTTTAGGAAAAACGTTCACGAAAAAGGAAAAAGCTTAACCAAAAAAAGAGGAAAATGGAATATAATTTAAAAAAAGAAGAGGTTTTTGAAAGAGTAGAAAGTAGTGAAGAAGGTTTAAGTGAGAAGGAAGTAATTAAGAGAATAGAAAAATATGGTTTTAATGAAATAGAAGAGAAAAAGAAGAATTATTTTATGATTTTTTTTAGACAGTTTAAGGATATTTTAGTTTTAATATTGTTTGTTGCTGTTTTGATTAGTTTATTTTTAGGACATTATGTTGATGCAATTGTTATTGGAGCTATTTTGATATTAAATGCTGGTTTTGGTTTTTTTCAAGAATTTAAAGTAGAAAGAGCAGTTGAATTGTTAAAGAAATCGAGTAGTTTGAATGTTAAAGTTATTAGAGATAAAAAAGAACAAGTAATTTTGAGTAAGGAACTAGTTAAGGGAGATGTTATTTTATTTGAAGAAGGAGACAAGGTTAGTGCTGATTGTAGGATTTTTAATACTAATGAATTGAAAGTTGATGAGTCATTATTAACTGGGGAAAGTTTACCTGTTGATAAGAATAGTAGAGTGATTAAAAATAGAGTTGTTTTAGCAGAACAGATAAACATGTTGTTTTCTGGTACTAATGTTGTTGAAGGAAGAGGAAGAGGTGTTGTTGTTAGAACTGGAATGGATACTGAAATAGGTAAGTTAGCTGAATTAGTTCAAGATGTTAGAGATGAAAAAACTCCATTGCAAATTAGATTAAAAGAATTAGGGAAATGGTTGAGTATTATTGTTGGTTTGGTTGTTTTAGTTATTGTTGGTTTAGGAATTTTTACTGGTTTAAGTTATGTAGATGCATTTTTATCTGCTTTAGCGTTAGCTGTTTCTGCGATTCCTGAAGGTTTACCTGCTGTTGTAACTATTACATTAGCTTTTGGTATTCAGAGAATGTTAAAGAAGAAAGCATTGATTAGGAAATTACATAGTGTAGAAACATTAGGAAGTGTTCAGGTAATATTTACAGATAAAACAGGAACTTTGACAAGAAATGAGTTAACTATTTCTGAATTGTATTATGATAATAAGAGAATTGATGTTGAAGGAGAAGTTTATGATTTAAATGGTGAGTTTTATTATGATAAGAAAATAATAGAGCCTAATAAAAAATTGTTAGAAATTGCTGCTTCTTGTAATAATTCTGTTTTGGATGTTAAATTAGGAGATCCTACTGAATTAGCTTTGTTAGTCATGGCTAAAAAAGGAGGTATGAAAAAATTAGAAAGAATTGATGAGCTTCCTTTTAGTTCTAAGAAAAAATATATGGGGACTAAGCATTTAATTAAAGGAGAAAATATATGGTATATTAAAGGAGCTCCTGAAAAAATAATTGCTATGAGCGAATATACAGTGATTAATAATAAAGTTAGGAGATTAGGGGAAGCTGGTAAGAATTTGTTGATAGAAAAAAATAATGATATGGCTTCTAGAGGTTTGAGGGTTTTGGGTTTTGCTTATAAGAAAAGAGGTAAGGTAATCTTTGTTGGTTTAGGTGGGATGTTAGATAGAGCTAGGAAAGGTGTTAAGGAAGCGATTAAAGTAGCTAAGAATGCGGGTATAGATGTTATAATGGTTACTGGAGATCATAAGTTAACTGCTATGGCTGTTGCTAAGGAAGTTGGTATTGAAGGAAAAGTTATAGAAGGGAAAGATATGGATGGAGATATTAAAGATTTTAAGATATTTGCAAGGGTTGATCCTGAACATAAAGTTAAGATTTTAGAAGCATTTCAGAAAGATAATGTTGTTGCTATGACTGGAGATGGAGTTAATGATGCTCCTGCTTTGAAAAGGGCTGATGTTGGTATAGCAATGAATTTGAAAGGTACTGATGTGGCTAGGGAAAGTAGTGATGTAGTATTAGTTGATGATAATTTTGTTAGTATTGTTGGTGCTATTAGGGAAGGAAGAATTGTTTATGATAATATAAAGAAATTTTTGAAATATTTGTTAAGTTCTAATTTTGATGAGATTGCTGTAATATTATTTTCTATTATTTTTAGATTACCTTTGCCTTTGTTACCTTTACATATTTTATGGATTAATTTGTTAGGAGATAGTTTTCCTGCTTTAGCTTTAAGTGCTGAGAAAGGAGAAAATGTTATGAATAGAAAACCTAGAGATAAAAATGAAAGTATTTTTAAGGGAATTACTAAATTTATTATTATTGCTGGGATATTGGGTTTTTTAGTTACTATGGGTGCGTTTTTATTAGAAATTGGTAATTTAGATAAAGCAAGAACTATGGCTTTGAGTGTTGTTATTTTTTATGAATTATTTTTAGTATTTAGTTGTAGATCAGAAAAAAGTGTGTTTAAGATTGGTTTGTTTAGTAATAAGTTTTTAGTTTATGCTGTGTTATTTTCAGTTTTATTACATGTAGTATTGTTGTATACTTTTATTGGAAGTTATTTTAGTTTAGTTCCTTTAGGTGTTTTAGATTGGGTTAAAGTAATTTTATTGGGAAGTGTAGGTTTTGTTTATTTTGAAGTTTGGAAGTTGTTGAAGAAATAGTACCCCTACAAAAATCTTAAAATAGAAAAGTTTAAATAAGTGTAAGGGTAATTTATTCTTGTGAGAGTTATTAAGAGAAAGAAAGGACAAAAAAGTTATTTTTATTTAAGAGATAGTTTTAGAGTAAAAGGTAAGGTTGTAACTAAAGATAAATATTTGGGTAAAAAAATTCCTGATAATATAGAAGATATTAAAAAAGATTTAGAAAAAGAAAGAAAAAAAGATATTTATAATAAGTTAGAAGAAATAAAGAAAAATTTTCAAAAAGAATGGAAAAAATTACCTGAAACTGTTAAAGAAAAAGAGAAAAAAAGAATAGGGGTTGCCTTTACATATAATACTAATGCTATTGAAGGAAGTAAGATTACTTTAGAAGAAACAAGAGAGATTGTTAATGATAAAATTGCACCAAATAAATTCTTATATGATATTAAGGAAACAGAAGCACATTATAGTGTTTTTTTAGATATGATCAATAAGAAGAGAAAATTAGATGATAAATTGTTGTTAGATTGGCATTTTAAAATTTTTAAGGATACTAAAAAAGATATTGCTGGTAAATTTAGAGAATATGGAGTAAGTGTTGGAAATTATAAAGCAGTAGATTGGCAAAATGTTAAAAAATTAATGGATGGCTTGTTTGATTATGAAAAAATAAATCCAGTTGAATTAAGTGCTAGATTGCATTATAGGTTTGAAAAAATACATCCTTTTGGAGATGGTAATGGAAGAGTTGGAAGATTATTAATAAATTGGTTATTGTGGTGGAATGGTTATCCTATGTTGATTATTGAATATAAGAAAAGAAAGTCTTATTATACGGCTTTGGAGAGAGATGAAGAGGGTTTTGTAAAGTATTTTATAAGAAGATATTTAAGTGTTCATAAGAATAGAATAAAAAAGAGGTAAGATGTTAATAAATTTAGGAATATTTTTAGTAAGTTGTTTAGTTTTAGTTATAAGTGGTGTGTTTTTAGTTAAATCTTTAACAAAAATTGCTTCTTATTTGAAAGTTAGTGGTTTTTTAATTGGTTTTGTTTTAATGGCATTTGCTACAAGTATTCCTGAGTTGTTTGTTGGTATTTCTTCTGCTTTAGCTAAGAATACTGCTTTGTCATTAGGTAATGTTATTGGAAGTAATATTGTTAATATAAGTTTAGTTGTTGGTATTGGGATTGTTTTAAGTAGAGGTATTAAGATAAAAAGAGATGAGATTAAGAAAGATGTTTTTAATATGTTTTTAATATTGTTATTGCCTTTAGTGTTATTAGTTGATGGAGTTTTAGGAAGAGTTGATGGTTTAATCTTAGTGGTTGTATTTGTGTTTTATATTTGGAAAATTTTGAAAACAAGAAAGAAATTTAAGCAAGTTTTAGAGAATAAAATAAAAAGACCTGAGATAGTTTTGAGTGTTTTTGTATTTATTTTTAGTTTAGTCTTATTGTTTTTGAGTTCTAATTATGTTGTTAAATATGGAACTTTGTTATCTATGGATTTCTTATTATCTCCTTTAATAATTGGTTTATTTTTGGTTGCTTTAGGAACTTCTTTACCTGAATTGGTGTTTGGAACTGTGGCTATTTTAAAAGGTAAAGAAGAAATGAGTTTGGGTAATATAATTGGGAGTAATATTGTTAATTCAACTTTAGTTTTAGGTGTGACTGCTTTGATATTTCCTATAAGTGTTGTTTTAAGTAGTTTTATTTTGAGTGCTATTTTTATGTTAGTTATTGGATTTTTGTTTTTAATTTTTGTTAATAATAAAGAATTAGGATTGTTTGAAGGTATAAGTTTGATAATATTTTATGTGTTATTTTTAATTGTACAATTTTATTTTAGTGGTGTAAAATGGATTTAGAATTATTTTATTTGATAAATGGGATAAGGAATGTTTTGTTAGATTGGTTAATGTTACTAGTTAGTTATTTGGGTGAATTTGGAGTTTTGTTTATTATAATTGGTTTGTTGAGTTTGTTTTTGGATAAGAAAAATGGTAAAAAATTAGTAGTATTGTTTGTTTTAGGTGTTTTTTTTAAGGTTTTTTTTGATAGATTTTATTATGAAAGGTGTGTTTTTTAGGGAAAGACCTTTTTTAGTTTTAGATGGGGTTAGGCAGATGGGTAAGGTTTGGTTGAATAGTAGTTTTCCTTCTGGACATTCTTTTATGGCCTTTTTAGGTTTGGTTATATTTGGTAGGTATAAGAAATTGAAAGTGTTTTTGATTGTGTTTGCTTTTTTAACTTTGTTTAGTAGAGTTTATTTAGGAATGCATTATCCTTCTGATGTTGTTTTTGGTGGATTGTTAGGTTATATAGTTGGTTTGTTTGTTATTTGGTTGGATGAGAAGAAGTATCTAAAAGTATTTAAATTGAAATGAATTTTAGTTGTTAAAATGGTATTAGAAGATGATAAAATGGGTTTAGAAAATAGAGTTAGTTTAGAAGATGCATGTAAGGAACTTGGAAAGAGAGTAAGGCATAGGATGTTAAAACGAGAAACTGGTTGTTTTCCTTGTCCTGAAAGAAGAGAAGCTACTAGAGTTGAAAAATTTATGTATAATTTAACTGGATATAAAAAATCTTTAGTTAATTATGATTAAAAATGGAATATAAACAATTAGAATTTGATTTTGGAGAGGATCAAAGAGATTTAGGAAGTTTAACTTCTGAATGTGATGTTCTGGATACTTCTTTAGATGATTTAACTAAGGCGATAGATTATACTATAACTGCTGGTATGATTGGGGTTAATGGTGGGTTAGTTACTTGGCTTGCTCTTGCAGGTACAAAATTTTTGATTGATGGTTATGGATTCTGAAAAAAGAAAAGTTTTTAAATGAAAATTTAACTGTTTATAGTATGGAAAATATATTTATAGCTAAACCTTATTTTACAGGACAGATACCTTCACAATGTGGACATTATCATCCTGATGTAATAAGAATAAGAAATGAAAAAATAGGAGAAGTTTATATAAGAGTTTTAGATTGTGTTGTTTGTGGTGAAATTGAAGAACAATTAGATCCTAATATGTTATCTGAAGAACTTGTTAGAGAACTAGATTTGAATGGTGTTTCTGGAACTGATGAAAACGATTTAAAAGAACGTAGAAAAATAGAACTTGAAAGAATTCTTTCTGATAATGATTCTAGATTAGATTAAATCTGTTACTATTCTAACTGAAAACTAAAGCTTTTTAAAGAAATATATACTTTAAAATATATAAATGGAAATAGAGATTTTTTGTCTTGGTGGATACACAGAGATTGGGAAGAACATGACTGCTATAAAAGTTGGTGATGAGGTTGTTATTCTAGATATGGGGATACATTTAGAGAAAATAATTGGTTATGAAGAAGAAATAGAAAAGTTAAATACTAGTGAATTGATGAAAATTGGTGCAATCCCAAATGATAAATTATTAGATAAGTTAAAAGATAAAGTAAAAGCTATAGCTATTACACATGCACATTTAGATCATTCTGCTGCTGTTCCTTACATGAGTAAAAGATATAAAAATGCAACAATAATGGGAACTCCTTATACTATTGAGATATTAAATAGGATTGCGGAAGATAAAAAAATAAAAATAAGAAATAAAGTTAAAGTTTTGAATGTGAATTCTTCTATTAAAGTTTCTGATAATATTAAAATAGAGTTTATTAATATGACACATTCTACTTTACAGACTGTAATGATTGCTGTTCATACTCCTAAGGGTGTTGTATTGTATGCTAATGATTTTAAGTTTGATAATAATCCTACTTTAGGTAAAAAACCTAATTTTAAGAGATTAAAGGAGTTAGAGAAGGAGAATGTTCTTGCTTTGATTGTTGATAGTACTAATGCTCAGATTGAAGGTAAGACTCCTAGTGAGAAAGTTGCTAGGGAGATGTTGGGTGATGTTTTATTTGGTACTGAGAATCATGGAAAAGGGATAGTAGTTACTACTTTTTCTAGTCAGATTGCAAGGTTGAAAAGTATAGTTGAATTTGGAAAAAGATTAGATAGAAAAGTTGTTTTGTTAGGAAGAAGTTTGTTTAGATATGTTACTGCTGCAGAAAAATTGAAATTGGTTAAGATGGGTGTTGAAGTAATCGGTTTTAAGAATTTGATGAGAAGGAAATTACAGATTATTGAAAGAAATAGAGGCAAGTATATGATTGTTTGTACGGGTAATCAGGGTGAGCCTGGTTCGACGTTAGTTAGGTTAGCTGATGATGAGTTACCTTTTAAATTTAAAGGTGGAGATCATGTTGTATTTAGTTGTAGGACAATCCCAAGTCCAATAAATGTGAGAAATAGGGAAGAGTTAGAAAGTAAGTTAAAGAAAAAAGGAGCTAGATTGTTTAAAAGAATACATCAATCTGGTCATGCTTCTAAAGAAGATTTAAGAGATTTGATAGAAATGACTAGACCATTGAATGTTATACCTGCTCATGGAAATAAAGAACAAAAAGAAGGTTTGGTTGAGTTATGTGGTGAGATGGGTTATGATTTAGGTAAGAATGTTCATATGATGGCTAATGGTAAGAAATTAATTATTTAATTATTTTTAAAATGATCATATACTAAATATATTGTTGTTATTATTGTTAGAATCATGACTATTAAGAATAAAATAGATTTTATGTTTAAAGAATCACATTGTGTTCCTTGAAATATTGTTATTCCTAAGAATTTCATTACTCCTGGTTTTAAACTACTTATTTTAGTTGCACAATTACTTAAATCAATTTTTGTTTTGTAGTATAAAAAAGAACTTAAAATTAGTAATAATGCAGATGCTATTGGATAATATGAAGAAAATTGTTCTGCGTAGGTAGAGATAAATAATGGTTTTTTTGTTTTTTTAACTTTTTTAATTTCTTTAAATGCTTCTTCTATTTCTTTTAGAGTGTAATCAGAATTTAATAAGGACATTTTAATAGATTCAAAGTTTTTTTTCTTATTTAATTGTTGTTTGATTTTTTGAATTAATTTTTTGTCCATATATAGTGAATAGTTAATTTTGTTTAAATGTTTTTTGGTTATATCGTAAGATTTATTAATTAGTTAATTATTTTAGGTAGTATGAGAAAAGAGAAGAAGAATTTCTTTATGATGTATGAATATTTTTTAATAGTTATTATTCTTGGTTTTGTGTTAGCTATTAGTAGTTTGTTGAAGATTTTGGGAGTTATAAATATTTCTTCTGATTGGTTTTGGTTTTTAGCTGGTTTGGGTTTGATTGTAGAAGCAGTGATTTCTTTGAATAAACAAATAAGATTTGATAAGAAATATAAGATTCTTGAAAAAAAGTAATATATATTTTAAAGTATAACTAAGTTTATTAATTTAGAATTTATTTTTTAACTAATGAAGTTTGCACATTTAGCTGATTGTCATATTGGTGGTTGGAGAGAGGATAAATTAAAGGAATTGGGTATTAAAGTTTTTGAGAGGACTATTGATATAATAATTGAAAGAAATGTTGGTTTTGTATTAATATCTGGAGATTTATTTGATACTGCTTTGCCTAGTATTGATTTGATAAAAGAAACAGCTAGAATATTAGATAAGTTAAGGAAGAAAAATATTTCTGTTTATGTTATTCCTGGAAGTCATGACTATTCTGCTTCAGGTAAAACAATGTTGGATGTTTTGGAGAAAGCTGGTTTAGTTAGGAATGTTGTTAGATTTAAAGATGGAAAATTAAGATTAACAGAAGATAAGACTGGTGTTAAGATAACTGGTTTGTATGGAAAAAAAGGTGGTTTAGAGAAAGAAGAGTATGGTGATTTGAAAGTTGAAGAAGGTAATGGTTTTAAGATTTTTATGTTTCATACTGCCATAACTGAATTTAAACCTGATGGAATGGATAAAATGAGTAGTTTGGGTTCTAATAAGTTGCCTGGTGGTTTTAATTATTATGCAGGAGGACATGTTCATTATATTTTTGAGAAAGAGTTTGGAAATGGTAAGTTAGTTTTTCCTGGTGCTTTGTTTCCTAATAATTTTAAGGAATTGGAAGAGTTTAGATGTGGTGGTTTTTATATTGTAAATGAAAAATTAGAGATGGAATATGTTAAGGTGAATTTGAAAGAAGTTAAGAGTTTGAAATTTGATTTTAGTGATAAAAAAGTTGAGGATGTTGAAAGGGAATTAAGAGGTATAGATGATGTTAAGGATAAAATAGTTACTTTGAGATTAGAAGGAATTTTAGAAGGAAGAGTTAGTGAGATAAAATTTAAGAAAATATTTGAAGATTTGTATGAAAAAGGTGCTTTTTTAGTTTTAAGAAATACAAATAAATTGAAAAGTAGAGAATTTGAGGAAGTTGAGATTGATGGTGATGTGGAAAATGTTGAGGAAAGAGTAATTGAAGAGCATATTGGAAAGATAAAAATAAATTTAGATGAGAAAAAATTAATTCCTGAGTTAATGAATATTTTTGAGAAGGGTAAGGAAGAAGGTGAGAAGAATATTGATTTTGAAGATAGATTATTTAAGAATGTTATGAAGGTGTTTGATGAAACTTAAAAAAATAAGATTGGAAAACATTAGAAGTTATGTTAGTCAGGAGATTGAATTTCCAGAAGGAAGTGTTTTGTTAAGTGGGGATATTGGAAGTGGTAAAAGTACTGTTTTATTGGGAATAGATTTTGCTTTATTTGGATTAAGAAGAGGAAGTTTATCTGGGAATTCTTTGTTAAGAACTGGAGAGAAAAAAGGAAGTGTGGAGTTATTTTTTGAAGTAGATAGTAAAGAAGTAATTATTAAGAGAGGTTTGAAGAGAGGTGAGAATGCGGTTCAAGATTCTGGTTATGTTATTATAGATGGGATTAAAAAACAAGGAACTGCTATAGAATTGAAAAAAGCAATATTAGATTTGTTAAATTATCCTAAAGAATTGTTAACTAAAAGTAAATCTTTGATATTTAGATATACAGTTTATACACCTCAGGAAGAGATGAAGACAATCTTGTTAGGTGATAAAGATTTGAGGTTAGATACTTTAAGGAAAGTGTTTGATTTGGATAAGTATAAAGTTATTAGAGAGAATTGTGAGAAATTTAATAGTAAGTTAAGAGAGAAAAGAAAAGAATTTTTGGGTTTTGTTAGTGATTTGGATGATAAAGAGAAAGAGAAAATAGAAAAAGAAGGAAGAATAAATGAATTGAAATTAAAAATTAATGAATTATTGCCTGGTTTGGAGATAGTTAGTAATGATTTAAAAATTAAAAAAGAAGAAATTGTTGTTTTTGAAGAAAAAATTAATAGAAATAATCTTTTGAAGAAAGATTTGGAAGTTAGTGAAGTTAATTTAGTAAGTAAAAAAGAAAATATTGAAAGGAATAAAGTTGAGTTAGGAAATTTAGAAAAAAGTATTACTGAATTTAAGATTTTAGAAGTTGAAGATGTTGGAAGTAAGATTGCTGATGTAGATAGTAAATTAGTAAAAATTGATAGTGAAATGAGGGAAATTAATGATAAATTAAGTGGTTTTAGAGTTAAAAAAGAAAGTAGTGAAAGTATAAAAAAAGATATTTTAGAATTAGATGTTTGTAGTTTGTGTAAGCAGAGTGTAAGTAGTGAACATAAAGGTAGAATTGGAAGAGTTGAAGATGGAAGGCTAGAGAAATTAAAAGAGATGGAAGAGATTTATTTGAAAAGAAAAGATGAATTTGTTAAAGAAATAAGTGAATTAAATAGTTTGATGGAAGAGTTTAGAGAGAAAGATAAGAAAAATAGTTTAATTGAGTTGGAAAGAAAAAATTTAGAAGAGAAAAAAAATAGGAAAGAGGAAGTTTTGGAAGTGAATAGTATTTTAAGTAAGGAGATTGAAGAGATTAATAAGAGGAAAGTGGAGATAGAAGAAGAATTGAAGAATTTTGAAGGTATTGATGAAAGTTATAGGAAAGTAAAAGAAGAAATTGAAAATTTAACTGAAAAAGAGAAAAAAATAGAAATTGAAAAAGGAAGTTTTGAGAGTGAAGTTAGAAGTTTGGAAGAGTTTTTAGGAAATTTGATAAAAGAGTTGAATGAAAAAAGGAAAGTTAAGGAAGAAATTGGTTTTTTGAATGAAATAAATTTATGGTTGGATAAAATGTTTTTGAATTTGATGATGGTTATGGAGAAAAAAATAATGTTGAAAGTTTATGGTGATTTTAATGATTTATTTAAGAAATGGTTTAGGATTTTAGTTGAGGACGAGAATTTAAAAATTGAATTGGATGAGGAATTTACACCAAAAATAGAACAGAATGGTTATGAGATTGAATATGGATTTTTAAGTGGTGGAGAGAAAACTGCTGCTGCTTTAGCTTATAGGTTAAGTTTGAATCAAGTCATTAATAATTTAATGAGTGAGGTTAAAACAAGAGATTTGTTAATTTTAGATGAACCTACAGATGGTTTTAGTGAAGAGCAGTTAGAAAGGGTTAGGGTTGTTTTGGAAGAGTTAGATTTAGAACAAGTTATTATTGTAAGTCATGAGAGTAAAGTTGAAAGTTTTGTTGATGAAATTATTAGATTTGAAAAGGAAGAAGGTGTTAGTAGGGTTGCATAAAGTTTAAATAGTTTTTGTTGTTTTAACAGTTAAATTTATATTTAGTAATATTAGCTAAAATTCTATGGATATTGTAAAAGAAATTCAAAAAGGAAAGGTATTTGTTTATCCAACTGATACTGTTTATGGTTTAGGTTGTGATGCAACTAATGACGAATCTGTTAAAAGAATTAGAGAAATAAAGAAAAGTAAAAAACCTTTTTCTGTTATTGCAAGTAAAGAATGGATTAAGGAAAATTGTGAAGTAAAAGATTTAGATAAATTACCAGGACCTTATACTTTTATTGTTAGGATGAAAAATCAATGTGTGAGTAAGGAAGTTAGTGAAGGAACATTAGGTGTTAGAATTCCAGATTGTGATTTTACTAATTTAATATTAGAAAGTGGAAAACCTTTTGTTACAACAAGTGTTAATTTAACTGGAGAAAAGAATTTAGTTGATGTAAAAGATTTGAAAGAAAGTATTAAAGAAAAAGTTGATATTGTTGTAGATGTAGGGAAATTAGAAAATAAACCTTCTAAAGTTATTGGTTTGGATGGGGAAATATTGAGAGAATAAGCAAAATCTTTATATATAAATGATCTTTTTAATTTAATAATGAAAAGAGTTGTTATTTTATTGATGTTTTTGTTGTTGATTAATGTAGTTAATGCTGATTATTCTATAAAAGTTGTTAATAATGATATTAAATATGTAGAAGAAGCAGAATTTGTTTTATATGTTACAAATCCAGATGTTTTAGATAAAGCTTATCTTATTGAGTTTTTTTCTGATAACTTTGAATTATTTGCTGAAAGAAATATATTGGTTAAGGGTGGAGAGACAGAAGTTGTTGATGTTATGTTGAAACCTACTGGAGAAGTTAAAGAAACAAATAAAGTAGATTTAATTTTGAAATCAAGTAAGGAAGAAATTGTTTCTTTTGATGTAAATGTTGATTCAAGTGATATGGTTTATGTTAATTTAGAAGTTAGTAAGGAAATAGATCCTAAGGAAGATGTAATTTTTACTTTGAAATTGAAAAATAATGGTAAGAAAGATTTGAAAGATGTGAATGTTAAGATAAACTGTGATGTTTGTGAGGAAAGTAGTTTAATCTTGGATTTGGGTGGGAGTAGTGAATTAAGTAAACAAGGAAAATTGAAAATTGATAGTACTACTAAACCTGGTTTGTATGATTTAGGTGTGGAGATTTGGAAGAATAATTTAATTGGTAGTGGAAGTAGTGATTTGTATGTTATTATGAGTTCTGATATTGAGAAAATAGAAGAAAAAGAAGAAAAATTTTTAGTTAATATTTTAAAAATTGGAAGAGAAAATAAAGGTAATTTTCTGAGTGAAGGAAGTTTAAGATTAGAAGTTAGTGGTTTAAGAAAATATTTTACTAAATTTTATCCTGAACCCGATAGGGTTGAAGGAAGTGAAAATGTTTGGGACTATAAGATTAATGTTAATAATAAATTTGTTATAACTGCTGTTAGTGATTATAGGTTGTTAGTTTTAGTTTTGTTGGTATTGGTATTGGTTGGGTTAATTATTGTTTATTATAAAACTAGAAAGATTGTTGTTATTAAATATATTAAGCCAATAAAAGAAGGGAAAATTGTTAAAGGTTTGAAAGTGTTTTTAGTTGTTAAAAATAAAGATAAACTAATGAGAAATGTAAGTGTTTTTGATTATATTCCTGTTCTGATTAGTTTAAATGGAAATTATGGGACTATAAAACCAAGTAAGGTTGAAAAAGGAAATAAGTTTAATAAAATTAAATGGGATATTTTGAAGTTAGATAAATGGGAAGAAAGAGTTTTGAGTTATGAGATAAAAAGTAGATTGCATATATTTGGAAGATTGTTGTTGCCTAGATCTGTTTTGAAGTATAGAGATAGAAAAGGTAAAATTAGGAAAGTTAAAAGTAATTTCTTGAATGTTAGGATTAGGTAAATTACGTTAGTTTTATAAATAGTATTTCTTTTAAATATTATATCCGGTGGTAGCTCAGTGGTAGAGCATTCGGCTGTAGAAATCATCTGATTATGTCGAAACGACAGGAAATGAAGAATGATCAGCTGAAACCGAAGGGTCGGGGGTTCAAATAAACTTTTTTAGGAAAAAAGTTTGCAAAAAAATCCTTAAGAGTTTGGAAAGTCCCTCTCACCGGATTTAACAATTTTCCATACAGAAATCACATAAAAATACATCTTCTTCTGGAGGTTCTATACAATATGATTCAAAATTATTTGGACAAGAATTACAAGTGAAATCATCTATTGGATCTGTATCTCCCATATTTGTTTTACATGTTATGTGAAAAGTTATCCCATATAAACAATTACAATTGGTTCCCCCCCTGCAATCCATATCTAAATTATCACTAACACATCCAGAATCAAAAGTCCATGTTCTACATACATTATTCCAATTATCTTTACAATGTTCTTTTACTAAATCATTATAATGTGATTGTTGAGTTTCTAAAGTAGGACCTGTAATATATCTTTGTCCTTCTAAATCACTACATTCGCAAGTTAGTTGTCCTGGAAATTTATCAAATTGGTTTTCTTTGCAATAATAAGTTCTTTCTGGAGCTAATTTTGGATGAGATCTTTCATCTTTAGAAGTACAAAAAGAACATTCGTTGCAAGGATCTATCTCTTGTTTTATGCATTTATTTTGTTCACATTGATATTGTATTGGTTGATTTGATATGCATTGATCATAATGTTTTCCTGTATTGTCTTCACATCCTAAATTAACATTATTATCTTCTGGATCTATAATAGTTTTACAAAAAGAATCATCTTCTGGTGGTTCATCTGGAGGTTCATTTATTGGTGGTGTTGGTGGAATATAAGGATCTTTATCTTTTTTTGGATCTGGTTTATCTATCGGAGGTAATTCTGGATCTGGTAAATCTGTTATTGGTTCATCTGGATCTGATGGTGGTTCTGGTATTACTGGTTCATCATCTTCAATAGGTTCTATAATACATCCTTGTATGAATATTAGAATCATTAGTAAAGCTATTATTTTTTTATACATAATGTGTTAATAATAAAGAAAGTATTAAAAAGTTAACTGTTAAAAAAAGAAATGTTTATAAACTTAAATTAAGTTGTTTTTAGTAGGCCCTGATAGTGTAGTCTGGCCTAGCACATAGCCCTGTCAAGGCTATAACCCGGGTTCAAATCCCGGTCAGGGCGTGATACACCTTGTAGAATCAAGGGCGTAAGATTTAAATAGAAGTATGTATTATCACCTTTATGATTAAAGAAAGAAAGTATATCCATAATTATGAAAGTCAATATGCTTCTTGTAAAAAAAGACTAAATTCTCTTAAAATATCTAAAAGAAATAAAGAATTAATATCTAAATTTGAGAATGATTGTTTTCTAAAAGATGGTATTGAAATTCCAACAAGATTAAAATATTATGATGTTTTGATTAATGTTGCTTTAAAATATGTAAAGAAAGATTTTGATAAATTAACAAAAGAAGATTAT
>NZCS01000005.1 GCA_002688325.1 archaeon | reverse complement strand
TTTATGGAATTTTGGTTCGGTTAAGTAGAGAATAACAAATAAAGATAATAATGCAAAAATAGCAGAAAGAACATAAGGTAATCTTATATCAATATTGAATAAGAATCCTGCTGAAAAAGCAGCTATAAAACCTATAACTCCTGTGAATAAACTTAATCTACCCATTAATTTCTCATATTCTTTTTTTCGTTTAAGTTCAATTAAAGTATCATAAAAAAAAGCAACCCCTGTTCCAGAATAACATGCCCACCAAAGTCCAATAAATATTGAAGCTATGAAAAAATGCCAAAAAAGACTACCAAAAATTATGATTAACATAGATATAATAAAGAAAGTTTGCGATAAAAATAATGTTTTTTTCCTTCCCCATTTATCTGCAAGAACGCCTGAAGGAATCTCAAAGATTAAAGTTGTTATACTAAAACCAATACCAATAAGTGCAATTTGGAATATTGTTAAACTTCTTGCTAAATAAAAAAGTTGAAAAATTGGAAAGAAAAATACTAAAGACCATAAAGCTTCAAATAAGTAATATTTCCATATGTTTGATTTTAATTTGTTTTTGTAATTTGAAATCATAATGGTATTAGATATTTGGTTTATTTATTAATGTTTTGAATAAATTAGAAAATTAATTAAAGAAAAGTTTGTTTAAAGTTATTATGAAAGAGAAAGAGGTTAAAGAATTATATAACAAGTATGTTAGAGGTAAAAAGTTTTATAGAGTTGTATCTAGAGAATATTTAGAAAAAATAAAGAAGAATGGTTTAGAACCAAATAAGAATCCTTTTGAAAAAAATAAAAAAGAATTAAGAAAAGTCTTTAGTATTATAGAAAAATTAGAGAAAAAAGATTATATAATTAAATATAACTGGCCTTTTGAAACTGTGAAAGCGTCTAGAGTTTTAGAAGTTTTAAGAAAAGATTTAAAGAAGAAGTATATTGATTTGAATCCTGATAAAAAACATAATAAGTATTATGAAAAACAATTAGGTGGTTCTTTGGTTTTTACTGTTAGAAAATTAATTGAAGAAGTTTTTAAGAAGAAATTTCCTTTGAAAGAGAAAGAGAAATTGTTGATGGAGAAAGTTTTGAGATGGTGTGAGAAAAAACAAAAATATGGGGTGGTAAGTTTAGAAATTAGAAGAGATTGTAGTTGTTTAGAGAGGGCACATTTTCAACATTTTAATGGAAAATATTGGAAATCTTGTTTTGGATGTTATGAAAATTTTAAGAAAGTGATTGTAAAAGATTTTGAAAAATATAAAGAATATTTAGAAGGTAAGTTGTTTTATTTGAGAGTTTTTGAGAGGGTTAAAGATGTAGAGATTAAGGTATGATATAGATGATTAAAGAAGAGAATAAAATAAACTATGTTGGTTTTTTACGAAAGTTTTAAAAAGATATTTTCTATAATTGTTAATGATTAAAATGAATTTAAAAAAATTAGCAAGATTTTTAGTAAAAGCAAAGATAGATACTTATGCTTCAGTAAATAAAATGAAGATTGAACCAGAAAGACTTGATTTTGATGAGTTAGAATATGAAGAAGGAGATTTTTATTATAGAGATAGTTATGTTGGTTTTTTTCAAGCACCTGGAATGGAAGTTGTTAGATTGAATGGGAAAAAAGGAAAAGTTGTGTGGACAATGGCTTATGGTGGAGGAATGAAAGAAGAATTTCATAAAAATGAAAAGTTTGCTAAAGAAGTTTTTGGATTTTTGAAGGAAGCTTTGAAAAGAGTTTCTGAAGATATTCCGTTTAGAGGTCCTAAGAGTTTTGAAAAAGATGAATGGAAGTATATTAATAAAGTTGAAGGTGATATTAAAAGATTTTTTGGTTTTGAAAAGATATTGTATAAAGATAAAGAAGTATTTAGCCAAGAATATATTGGCGGATTAGTTATAGATAAATAGTTTTTTTAGAACACTATTATAGCATACAATTACAAGTAGGATTTCTTTTATCTAATGTTAAACCAACGGAATTCCATATCTCTTCAGTAGTTTTACACAAACCAATTTCTACTTCTCCAAATCTTTCATGAATTCCATCAATAATATGTCTAAAAAGTTCTTCAATTATTTCATCTCTATATCTATATCTTCCATCTTCTTGTGGTTTTTCACAAAGTAAATCACTACTAAAAA
Source organism: archaeon (assembly GCA_002688325.1). Classification (GTDB taxonomy): domain Archaea; phylum Nanobdellota; class Nanobdellia; order SCGC-AAA011-G17; family ARS1178; genus ARS1178. The sequence goes on along the minus strand of NZCS01000005.1, from coordinate 5,035 downwards.
TATCATTTCCAGGGAATCTACTATCTGCTACATGTTTAACTGTTGGACTAAATCTTAAGTAACCTAATGTGATTCTTTCTGGATTAAGTTGAGCAAATATTTTNTCCATCATATCATCATAATCTTCTCTCCAATCTCTTTCNGGAANTATTAANAAAGGATCAAATCTTAATCTAANTGGATANCCTGCTTCTTGAACTTTTCTAGCAGCTTCAATTCTTTCATCTAATGTTGCAGAATCAAGTTCTTCATCTCTAGTAACATGATCGGAATTCATACTCCAGGAAACAATTGTGTTTTCATTATGTTCATCAACCATATCAGTTAGGTTAGAAACACAATCACTTTTTGTTAACAAAAGAAGTTTAGCATCTTTTTCAGAAAAGAAAGGTACAAGAGTTTTTGTGACAGGATATAAAGGATCAAAAGAAAGACTATCTTGTTTTTCTCCCATATTATAAACTGGAGTTATTCCAGATTTTCTTTTTTCTTCAATATCTTTTTCTAAATCTCTTAGCATATCTTCAGTATTTAAATTAAATTTTACTCTAGGATACATAGCACGATAAGTACCACCAAGAAAACAATATTTACATCTATGAGAACAACCATTTGATATTAAAGTAAGCGTTGTTGGCCCAGTACAATGTTGAACTTCTTGTGGTTTCACTCTAGCAATAAACTTCTGAGATCTTCCAAGTAAAAGAGTTTTCTTACCCCAATCAACAGCATCACCCACACATTCAAATTCTCTTCTTATAATCTGATTATCCACTACCCTAAAATCAACACTAGAATATGCTTCTCTTATTCTATTAGTGACATCGTGATCTTTATATTCTTCTAAGACAAAAACTCTTTCAGGTTCATATTTGTCTAAAGAGCAATTAAACAAGATTAATCACCTTGGATTCCTCTTTTTTAATTGATAACCCATTAGAATCATTTCATCTACGTTGTCTTGATAATGTTGAGGTGTGAAAAGTTCTTCTACTATTATACTATTACTAGTATATTTATCTGAACAATGCGATAAAGCATCTCTAACTAATTTTGGTTGATCATCTGTGTCATAACCTTGAACAGTTGGACCTCTTCCTTTTAAAACTCTTGTTCTTTCACGAGAACCATTATTAAGAGTTACAAAAACAACAGAAGGATAATTAAGATGGCCTTTTTCAAACATATTACACATAGTTTCTTCAACACTTGGGCAAAATCCTCCTATAAAATCTAGGAATGAAAAATTAAATCTCATTTTTTTATATTTATCTCTTTTAACAGCATCTTTTATTTGTCCAGGATATAATCTTAAACCATCAAAAATTTCTCCCCCTTCAATTACTTCATGATTTCTTATAATAGATTCCATTATATTCCCTTCTTTTACACCACTTTCAGCTACTAAACTACGTGAAGGTACAAGAACACCTAATGGCCTTATAGGATTTAAATGATCAGTAGCAATAGCACAATAATCTATGAAATTAACACTAGGCAATCCAAAATAATGTACTTCTTGTTCACCTAAAACATCTCTAGTTACATCTAACATTATTTCTCTAGCAATTGCTTTACAATCTCCATCATATCTTCTCATATCATTTATTTGTGTATCAACAAGAACATCAATACTTGGTACAGTTTCTTTTATTTGTTCAGTTGATAACATACCATTTGTTTGTAGATAGTCAGCTACTTCTTTTTCCATAATTATTCCAATTTTTTTAGTTTTTCCAGACATAGCTTTTGCAATTTCTTTTGGAGTTTTACCTTCTTCAAAAAACATTTTTCGAATAGTACTATATTGACTATCAAGAGGATGTCTATGACCACATTTTTTCATAAAATCAGACCAATCTGAAAATTCTCCTGATGAAAGCATCTCAGATGAAGTTGGTATGTATCCACTATCATGATCTTCTATAGAATCCCTAATTTCATCCCATTTTTTTGCTGAAACTCTACTTTCTAAACTTTTACCAAGTTCAATAAGATTTTTTCTTTCTAAAACATCTACAACACTAGAAAAAAGATCATAAATTGCGTCTTGATCAAAAGTAAAACATGGGATACCATCAATAATTTTAGTTTCATAAGGTAATTCATTTCTTTGCATTCTTCTATGTATTTCAGATACACTCATACTAAGTTCTGTAGCAACAGAAGAAATTCCAATATATGGTTCTTGAGACATATTAATTATCTCCTTTTAATTTTTTAAGTTCTTGTATTTGTTCTGGAGTATATCCTTTTAATTTTCTAGATTTAGTTCTATCATCTCCAACAAAAACATCACAATATTGAGATTCTATATCTGCTTCTTCTGCTAAGTCTCTAAAATCCATAGCAAATAAACCAACCTCTCCCCAAGCAGATCTACTAGGAAAAAATCTATTACCATCTGAATCATAGAATTTATCTTTTGAAGTTTTCTTTTGTTCTTTTGGTTTTTCTTTTTTAGTTTGGGTTTTTTTTCCTTCTGTAATTTGTTTTAAAATAGTAGGATTATCTCTTACTTCTTTTATTTTAGTTACATCATCATTACTAAAATATTTTTGTCCTTTAAATCCTAAATGTTTAACGATTGCCCAAAATGAAGGGTAAGTTATACTTCCAATTTCATGTATAGCATCAGATGCTATATATCTTGATCTAGGGATTAATCTATCAAAAGAATGTTCACTAATATCTAAAACAGATAAATTTACTCCCATCTCTTCAAACTTCTCTGGAATTTTTCTTAATCTTTCAACAAGTTTTGGATCATATTTTCCTAATTTAATTCTTACACCATCACGACAAAGTTCTGATTCTAAATCTAATTCATCACAACAAATAAGACAATAGTCACGTATCTTAGCTGATAAAGAATCTTGATTAGTTGAATCGTCATCATTTATACCAATACCAATCCAAAAATCACTATCTGCTTCATATACTAAAACAGGTACTTCAGTAATGCTCAAAATAGCATCTTCATTAACTTCACCAATCTCTTCTAAAGTTTTTTTAGCTTCAAAATATCCAGAAAGGTTTTTTAGAGCATCATGATATGCTTCTTCAACTGGTTCTCGTATTGATGCTTCTAAGGAATCAATAGTTTCTTTTTGACGTTCATATGCACTTACTCTTTCTAAAGATTCTCTCATTTCAGGATCATCTTCAGTAGCCTTAATAAGTTCTAATGGTGATCTAATAGAAATAAGTCGTTCTCTTTCAGACATAGTTAAAGAAGAATCACTTAATACTTCATCAACAAGAGAGCAAACTTCAGAATCATATCTATCTTTAGTTGTTGATAATTCTTCTTTATATCTTAAAAATAATCCTTGAAATCTTTCAGATGTTGCCATTTAATTACCTTTTAGCTTTTTTCTTCTTTGAATTTGACTTTTTTGTGATATGTGATTTAAGAGCAGCAAAAGTATGTGCACTTGGAACATAGTGGCTTCTTCTAAGTTTTCTATGGAATGCTTCAAGTTTTTTTGGGGATACTCTTCTGTGATCAATAGTATTAAATTCGTCTTTTAATTCAACTCTATAAGCATCAACATCAAGTAAAGGTTTTTCTTTTCCTCTACTTTGTTTATAAGTTCCAATTGTCATATGAGCTCTGAAACCAGCAGCTACTGGAGTAGGAATATCAAGTTCGTTATCAAATTCCTCTATATCAGATTTATCAATGGTTCTCCACTTAGTTGTACCAAACCGTCTTTTAAACCCTAAACAATATTCTAAACCAGGAATGAAATCTTGGTCAATAGATACTGGCTCATCTACTTGGTCTTCTAAACCTGTAGCTAATTGAGTATATGTATCTGCTAATTGTCTATGTAAATCAGCAATTCTCTGATAAACTTCTCTATTCTCTGGGTTTTCTTCTCTTTTCATTTTACAATATTGCTAAATTTTACATTTATAAAGCTTTCTGTTTTTATGACTATTAAATAGTAATCTTTAAATAATCAAAATTTAAGTTAAATATTCCTTAAAATGGTAACTTTAGAAGATTTAAGAAAAGAAGTAATGGAAGCAATAGATTTTGAATTGCCTTATGTAGATGGTAGTTTATCAGTAGAATTTACAAATGAAGGGGTAGTTGTTGAGAAAGAAGAAGAAATATTTGGTGTTTATGTTGATTCTGACCAATATAGAATTAATTATACTGGTCCTAAGGCTCATCTTATTGATAGATTTTTAGATTTACCTAAAAATTTAAGAAAAGAAAAATTTTTGAGAGATGCTCAATTAATAGCTCAAGGGGAATTAGAAAAAATTTTAGAACTTTCAGGAGATGAAAAGAGAGAAGAATTACAAACGATTTCTTCACAAACAACTTTTTTAAAACAAGGGAATCCAATACCCACTTTATTGTATGTTCTAGGAAAAATTAGAAATCCTCAAAATTATGATGTTGTTGAAGTTTACTCAAAAGCTCAATAATCTAATTCTATTCTTATAGGTTCCCATCCAGAATAATCTGTTTGATGTTTTATATTAGTCCTTAATTGTTCAGAAAATGTTTCATAGTCTCCAGATGGTTTATTTTCATGAAAAAACTGTTCACATATATGGATTGTATTACCTTTCATAAACCAAGCAACTCTTTCTCTTTTTCTACCTGCAGGAGTTATGAAAAATTCTCCAAATGATTTTGTTTGTCTTAAATCTTTTCTTTGTTCATGTATTTGAATTATTATTTTTTGAAATTTTTGTCTTGCTTTCTTGGTTTTAAATTTATTGTTATTAAATTTTTCTCTGAATTGTCTACTACAAACAATGTCTGTATAAACTGTTGTTCCTTGTTCATCTTCAATTATTCCTTGCTTAGATTGTAAATACTGAATTATTTCATTTAAACTTACTACTATCCCTTTTTTATCTTGTATAGGGGAGATTGTAGATATCCCTGACTTGATTATATTATCTTTTGTTATTTTTTGAAGTTCATTATGGAGTTCAGGTAATATTTTACCAATTAATTTACCTTTGTCAATTGAACCGTTTTCAAATTGTCCTATTAAAGCTATTA
>NZCS01000004.1 GCA_002688325.1 archaeon | reverse complement strand
CCTGTTAAAAAATTATCAGCAGCAACTGCTGGACTTGTAACCATCAAAGCAACAACTAAAAATATAATCACTTCCTTTTTCATGATAAATTTATGAGAAATAATATATATAAAACTTTCTTATCTTAGTGCTTTGTTTATTTCACTAGGAGACCAGCCTTTTGTTAATAATGCTTGTCTTATTTGATGTTTTGTAAATCCTTTTCTTAATGAATCTTGAACATACCCTCCTATTCTTGGATTTACATAATTACCTCCACCACGTCGTGGTTTTGCTAATTTAATTATAATAAAAACTATTAATATTAATAATATTACTCCTATCAAAATCCATAGCCATAATAAACTACTTTCTTTTATTTTGTCAGCTTTATTTGTTGGATCTGTTCCATCTATAAATTCTTGTAGGTTAGAAACTCCATCTCTATCATAATCATCATTTCCTCTTTGAGCTAAGTTATTGAAATATTGTCTTTCCCAATCATCCGGTAGGTCATCAACATCAGAATCTCTATCTACTCTACCTCTTGAAGGGCTTGCTAATTCATCTACTTCCCCATCACAATTATCATCTAGGTTATTATTAGGAATTTCTAGATCTCTTGCCGTTAAACTTTGTTGACATTCTCCCCATAAATTGTCTTCATCACATATTTGAATTCCTTCAGAACAGATTCCAAATAGTCCTGTATCACAATCTCCTATATCTCCTTCTTCATCACAAGTTTCGTCTGTTTCTGGTGGTTCGTTAGGATTTGGTTCATCATCTTCATTTGGTTCATCATCCTCAAGTATTTCTATTTCTACATCTATAAATTCTTGTAAACATTCTGTTCTTTCACTTCCTTTAATATAACCTTTTACATATAATCTGTAAGCAGTTGTGGTGAATGAAGGAATTTCTAAATCAATATTAAATACTCCTTCTTCTCTTGTGTCTAATGTTTGTTCTTCTGATGATGCTTCCTCTATTTCATCTCCAGTGTTTATATCTATTAATCCAACTTTAGCAATTATGTCTTCAGAATCTCCAAAGTTTTGTATCTCTGCTATTATTTCTATTGTGTCTCCTTCTTCATAGTTGTCATCATCTGATTCTATATTCATGACTAAAGAAGATCCTTGTGTTCCTCTTGTACAATAATTGTATTCTTTAATTTCTATTGTTTCTTGAGGTTCTGCTTCATAATCTTCATCAAATACTTCCCAATTACATTCATCTTTTATTAAACAGGTTATTATTTCTTCTCCTGCTTGAGGTCCAACTTCACAATCTAGGAATTTAGCATTGTAAAATCCTCCAGATGCTGGGGAATAAATTTTATCTTCACAATTTATATTATCTAGTTCTATACATTCTAAGGAATTATCAATTATGTTATTTGTTTTTCTTATTGTATCTTCATCTTGATTAAAAACATTATAATTACAATCAACTATTATTTTTGAATCTGTATAAGGTTCATCATTTGAAATTTTTAATCCATCTTTTTTTAATGAGATTATGTAATATTCATCTAATTCTCCTTCACAATCAGCATCAAATTCATCTGAGATACCATCTAAATCATCATCAATCCCATTAGTACAATCCTCTTCTAGACCTTCTGGTTTTTCATCACTACAAGTTCCATCATCTGTACAGTAGGGTAAATATGTTGAACATCCACATATTCCACAATCTTCAGCTAATGTTGGTTCTTCTTCTAAATTTTCAAGTCTTATAGAATCAATCCATAATTCACCGCTTCCTCCTCCATGAAACATTACTGGTTGTATTTTACAATAATCTGCATTCCATGGAGCTAAGAAAGCATATTTGTATTTTTTCCATCCCCTTCCAGAAATTTCTCTATCTAATTCACCTTCTACTTCATAGAAATCTGTTTCTCCAGCTATTACATTAAGAAATGTTTTTTTATTTTCTTCACTAAAACAATTTATGTGAGATATTGGAACATTTCCTTCTAGGTTGTCTGTGTATGCATAGAATGATAATTTATAGTAATTAAGAGGTTCAACATCATAATTTTGATATATAGAAATAAAATAACTTTCTTTATCTAAGTCTTCTGGTACTTTTAAGTAATATGATTTTGATCCTTCTTTTTTCTTATCTGTAGTTATTTCATGAATGATTTCATTTTCTAAATCGTCTCCATCAAATGACCAACCTTCATCTCCTACTTCAAAACCACCATTTAGGATTAAATTTCCACTTTCATCTTCGTCTCCACCATAACCACAATATAATTTTTCTCCTCTTCTTTGACAACTTTCATATCTTGTTCTGTCTTCACATCTTTGATTTAAATCTGGTAATTCAGGTTTTATACATTCTGATAATTCAAATTTACAATTATTCTTACAACTTAAATCTCCCTCTAAAAACCCTATGTTTGTGCAATCATTTATACCTTCGCCTAAATAATCATCACAATCTTCATAAAACCCATCACTATTTGGAGTTTGTATTATTCCATCTCCACATGTTCCTACTGTACTACGAACTCCTCTTCCTCCTATAGCCTCTTTTGATGTTAATTCTGTCCACCAATTTTTAATAGAATCTATAAATGAACCTCCAGTGATTGGATTTGTATTTTGTTCTTTTACGCAAGAACTCCAACATTGTTGATTAGCGGAGCATGTTTCATCCAAGCTAAAATAATTTGTTCCTTTTCCTTGTTCACAACATTGATATCCTTTAGCTTCACAACTTTGCAAGGTTGTTAAGCCCACATAATTAAATTCATCAAAGTAAGTAAAAAGTACAAAAGTTGTTAAGAAAATTAAAAAAACATACACATGCTCTTTTTTTATATTAGCATAAAGACCCATATAGTTTATTCAGTTTTATATTCTATTTAAATATTTCTAATTAAAGCTTTTAAGGAGAATAAGGCTAATTTTGGTTTTAGAAAATCAGAGTATCTTAAATTATCTCTATCTAATTTATCTAGTTTGTATTCTTTTAGTGTTTTTATTAAATTGTTGTAATCTTTTTCATTAAATTTGTTTAATATATTTCTTGTTATATAATTTAAGTTTAGATTTTTTAGTAAATTTTTGGATAATTCTTTTTTATAGTCTCTTTTTTTGTTTAATGTGTTTGCTAGTGCATGAGAAGCTTTTATTGATGGAAGCAATCCCCCTCCAGAAATATTTTTTATTAAGGAAGCTGCATCTCCTGTTAAATAAACATTGTTCTTTTGATATTTTTGTTTAGGACTGTATATTGGGATTAGTGCTCCTTGTTGTTCTATAATATTTTCTTTTTTTATGTTTAATTTTTTTATGAAATTATCAAAATGTTGATTTATGTTTGATAAAGAGGCACAACCAATTCTTGCTGTGTTTTCATCTTCTGGAACTATCCATGAAAAGAAATTAGGAATATTAAAATAAACTTTGTAAGTGTCCATAGGTGTTTTATATTTTACTTTGATTTGTTTTCCAATTAGGTGTTTCTTTTCTTGTATTTGTGTTATTTTATTTACTTTTGATAGAGGACCATCAGCACCTATTAAAACATCTGTTTTTACTTTTTGTCCATTTGAGAAATAAATTGTATTATCTTTAAAATTTTCAAAATTGTGTTTTGGGTGAAATTTAACTCCTTTGTCAATTGCTTTGTCTAGTAAATGATTATCATATTCATTTCTATTAATTATAAATTCTGGTTTTTTTAATTTAATTGTATGAGATTCTTTGCTAGAATTTAATTCTATGTTATATATTTTGTTTACTACAAACTTTTTTTCTTTAATATAACCTTGAAATTTATTTGTTAATACTCCTGTGCATTGAATTGGTTTTCCAATATTTTCTTTATAATCAAATAATTTTACTTCATCATCTANTAAAGATGCTAGNTAANTNCCNGCTGGACCTGCTCCTATTATAGATATCATAATCCTTTTATATGAGAAATAGTTAAAAATACTATGTTTGACNTGATTTTAGTAATTATTGTTGTTTTGGTACTATTTGTAGCTTCTTTAATTGATTTTAAGAAGAGAGAGGTTCCTGATACATTAAGTATTGGTTTGATAATTGTTGCAATTATATTGAAGATATTACATTCTTATGAAATAAATGATTTTTCAATTTTATTTAGTAGCCTATTTGGATTTTTAATATTTTTGGGAATTTCTTTGGCTATGTATTATACTAGACAGTGGGGTGGGGGTGATGCTAAATTATTTATGGCTTTAGGAATTGCTTTACCTTATTATCCTAAAGAATTAACTATTTTTAATCCTAGTTTAGGTATTAATTTTATGTTTATTATTTCTTTTAATATTTTATTTTTTGGTTTTTTGTATGGTATTGGTTATATGATTTATATATCTTTTAAGAATAAAAGTAAGATGAATAAATTAAATTTTAAAATGAATAAATTTTATTTTTTATTGCCCCTGGCTGTTATTATTTTAAGTTTATTTTTTCAATATGAATTAAAAATTTTGTTGTTAATATTAGCATTCTTAATTTTGATTTATCCATATCTTCTTAAAATGATTAAATTTGTAGAGAAAGAAATTATGACTTATAAATTAACAGTTGGTAAATTAACAGAAGGGGATTGGATATTACATGATGTTTATCATAATAAGAATAAACTTTATTCTAAAAAAAGTCCTGGAGTTACTAAAAAACAAATTGAATTATTTAAAAGATATAAAATAAAAGAAGTTCTTGTTAGAGAAGGTATTCCTTTTGTTCCTGCTATTTTTTTGGGAATATTATTTAGTTTAATATTTGGTAATCCTATTCCTTTTTAAAATGAATTATATTTTATCTAGAATTCTCTGAATTAATGTTTTTTGTTGTTGTTTTATATTGTATTTTAATTTTCCGTTTCTTATTTCAAATTCATATCTTGTATCTTCTCCGGGCAACCAACGTGTTTCTACTATAGTTGTACCACAAGGTTTTGTTAAGTATAATCCTTTGGAAAATATTTCTATATTTCCATTATTTCTTGAAGGATGAGTTTCTAGATCTTCAAACCATACAATATATTTACTTGAAATATGATCTGCTTTTCTATCTTCACTGTTTGGAAATCCTAATTCATCTATATTTATACCAAACACCTTAAAATATTCAATAGCTTCTTCATAGCTTAGACGTTTCGCATAATCCATTTCTGGTTTTTCTTTTTTCTTAAATAACATTTTTAACTATTTATTTTTTATTTAGAAAAATAATTTATGTTTATAAATCTTTCTATTTTGTTATTACTTTGAAATAATTAAAAATCATTTTATCTTTAATTAAGGAATTCTTTCGTCTTCTTCGTAATCATTTATTTCTTCAATTTTTTCTTCTACTTTTGGAATTTCCTTAGAAATCATTAATTTTTGAGATAGTTCTTTTAATTCTTCTTCAGAAGCTTTGTTTGATTGCCATTCTATGTTAATATTATCATTTTCATATCTTGGGATAATTGATATTGATGCATGAGGTAATTTTTGCCCTGCTTTATCTCCATTATTTATTATAATTGAAACATCTGCTTGTAATTCTTCATAAATTTTATTTGTGATTTTTTTAATTGGTATAGAAAAATCCTCTTCGATTTCATTTATGAATTTGTGATGCTTTTTTGGTATTATTATTGTATGACCTTTTGATGCTGGATTTATATCTAATATTCCTATGAAATAATTGTCTTCATAAACTCTGTATTGAGGGGTTTGAAATTCAACTATCGAACAAAATAAACATTGTTGTTTTTGTTGGGATTTAAGAAATTCTATTTGTCCTGGAGACATTGTTGAAAGAAGTTTTTGTAATTCTGCTTGTTGTTGTTCTTGAGGTAATTTGGACAATTCATTTAATTTTTGGATTTGTTCTTCGGTTAATTGTTCCATAATTTGATTAGAGAATTTGTTTATTTAAATTTATCCTATTGCTCTTCTTACATCTGTAACTTCTACTGATTGCACACCATCAATATTTCTTATATTGTCTTCTATGAAATCTGTAGAACCTTTTGATTCATCCATAACAAATATCATTACTACTGCTTCTAATCCAAATGCTATTTTTTCTCTTTCTGTTTTACCTACCTCTCCATGTTTATTTAGAAATTCTTTTACTTCTTTTTCTAATTTATTTAAATCTACTTCTATGTCTTCAGGCATTACTTTGAAAGTTATTATTACTTCAGCCATCTTTAGTTAGGTCCTGTAAATCTACATTCTTTACATTCATACTTAGCACCAATTTCTCTTTCATGTGCTGTTCTTTTAATTTCTTGTTTAAGACAATTTGGACATGTAAATTTAACAAAAACGTGTGATGAAGAATTCTTTTTACCCATACAAAAGGTTTAAAGATTCCTATTTATAAAGTTTATTATTGAGCAAAATTTAGGTCCCTGTAGTATAATCTGGATTAATACATGACCCCGCGGAGGTCAAAATCTGGGTTCAAATCCCAGCAGGGACATACTTTTATATAATAAATATAATTTTTATGAGTATATGATTGGTTTAAGTGTTAAAGGAAACAAAATTATTGATTCTTCTGGAAAGGAAATTTTGATTAAAGGCATTTGTATTAATTCTCCAGGCATTTTATTAGAAGAAAACCATAATTTTTTACAAGATATTAAAGAAATTAAGAAGTTAGGTGCTAATGCTGTTAAGGTTCCAATTTGTCCTGCGTATTGGCAATCAAATAAAAATTATTGTTCTGAAATTTTGGATTCAATTGTAAATCTAACTAAAGAATTAAAGTTATATTGTTGTTTGGATTGGCATGCTCAAGGAAATCCTTATGCAAATAAAACTAGAGAACATGGAAATGAGATAATTAATGGATTTGAGAAGTATGATGCAAAAAAAGAAGTTGCATTTAGTGCTTTAAAGAAATTAAGTAGGCTTTATGGAGATGAAGAGCATGTGATTTTTGATGTTTTTAGTATGCCAATTGATATTAAAAATAAAGATTGGATAAATATTGTTCAGAAATTTATTGATATTGTTAGGAAAAATTCTGATAATATTATTATTGTAAATGGGACTAATTGGACTTCTGATTTAAGTTGGGTTTTAGATAGTCCTATTAAATCGAAGAATATTGTGTATGGTTTTTCTTATTATCCTCAAAAAATGTTTCAAGATTTAACGTATGTTTTAAAAGTTAAGAAGAAATATCCTATTATTTTTCCTGAATGTGGATATACAAAAGAGGGATATTTCAAAGAAACAAAAGAAAATTATGGAAAGAAATTAAAAAAATATATTTTTGAAAATAACATTGGTTTTTTTGCATGGGCTTACCATCCAAAAAGAGTTCCAATAATTTTAAACTCCTGGAAAACGAACGATTTATCAGAATGGGGAAAATTCTTAAAAGAAGAATTGTTGTGAGATAAAAATATTTTAGAATTCATTGAAATAAAAAAAGGAAAAAATTATTTATACATCTTCTAGTCCACCTTCTGTTACTCTGAATGCACATTCACTATCTTCAATCCATGGAGAATCAATAAGTTTTGCTACTCTTGAACCCTTTTTACCTTTTCTTAGATAAATTCTTGTCTGACTGTTATGACTACAAAAACCATTTGCTATGTAATTTTCTGTTTTTGGAACTGAAAAGTCATATAAAACCCCATCATAATCTTCTGTTGTTATCTTATTTATTTTTTCAAATTTTATCTCTGAATTTACCAAAGTTATTAAGAAGTTTAGTTTTTCCCTTGCTTTGTCATCTTTTGGTTTTTCCCTAATTAAGGTTTTTATTACTTTATTTAGTTCTCTTTCTCCAATATATTTGTAGCTTTTTGGTCTTGGTCTCATAACCTTTGATGGATATATTCCAAAATCTTTTATTAAATTCCAAATATCTGTCCTTTTTATTGCTGTCATTTCTTGTGTATAGCTTTTTTCACAGTATTTTATCCATTCATTTAAGGTTTCTTTTTTATCTTTTGCACTAACACCAATTTTAATTCCGTAATTCATCACATCCTTTAAACTTTTTATATCTATATGAAAAATTGGATTTCCGTTGTGTTTATATCCTCTTATGGAAGACCTTATTCCTAATCTATCTAAAAATAACTGCATATATCTTAAAACTATTTCATCTTTTTGACTTGCTGAAACTTTTGGATATTTTTTGTCAACTGAGCCTTCTGCATCAAAGAATCCTTTTATGAACGAAGCTATACACCCTTTAGGAGATTTTGCTACATAATCAAATATGTCTTTCATAATGTCTTTAGTAAAGTTTCTAATGGTTTTATTGTTAATATTTAGATTGAAACAATTTTTATTACTAACCTTACTTATATTGCCTTTTACTTTAAATACTTCTTCAAATAAGTTGTTATAAGTTTCTAAAACGTCATATCTTGCGTCTCTAAATCTTAAGGCTCTTTCTTCAAAATTTCCATCACCCAAGAAATAACCTAATATTTGTGCAAAATTATTGTCTAATATTTCTGGCAAAATAAATTCTTTATGTTTATTTGTGATTACTTGTTCTGCATATTGTAGGATTTGTTTTGAAAATCCATTTTTTGTTAATTCTGTAAAATTATTAAGGTTTGTAGGATATTCTTGATTTAGAACTCTCCTGAATTGTCTGGGTGTTATGCTCATGTTTTTGCAAACATCCTTTCTTGTTAATTTCCTTTCTATTATTTCTTTTTTTAACAATTCTGAACCTTCTTTTTTTATTTTTACTAATTTTGTTATTTCGCGTTTAGGTAGTTCTTGTGGTTCTCCTGTTATCTCTAAATTAAAAGAATGTGCAATATAATCTCCTTCTTTTAAATTTTCAGTTCTTACTTCTTCTATTTTAAAATCATTTATTTTAAAGAATCTATGTTTTCCCGAACATTTTATTTTATGTGTTGTTTTTAATGTATATAATTCTCCTTTGTAATTTCTGACTACAACAGTTCCTATTTTACTTTTTTTATTTTCTAGGTTATCATTTAGATTGTAATTAGTTATTTCATTGTAATTGTATATTTCTGAAATTGGTTTTATTAGTCCATTACTTATTTGAATTAATGTATCTGATGTAACGCAATTGTGCCCTACTATGTTCCCACCAATTGCTGCTGTTGGATCACCAAAAAATGTATCTGGTTTTGACATTACTTGATTGGTTACATAAACACATAAGTTATATCTATCAGCTAATTTCATTAAGACATGCATATGTTTGTTTAATTTTTGTTGACGATTAGATAACTCTCCACGTCCTATGAAGTCTGCTCTGAAATGTGCTGTTAGGGAGTCAATAATTACTAATTTTATTGGATTTCCTTCTTTGATTAAATCTTCTACCTTTTCTGCAACCAACATTTGATGATCTGAATTAAATGCTCTTGCTACTTTTATTTTTTTTAGAGTTTCAATAGGATCTAATCCTAATTTTTCTGAAAATTGTTTTATTCTTTCTGGCCTAAATGTAGCTTCTCCATCAACAAATACAGCCATACCATTTGCTCCACCCTTTTCTTCAGATAATTGAACATTTACTGCTAATGCATGTGCTATTTGAGTTTTTGAGCTTCCAAATTCACCAAAACATTCTGATATTGCTCCAGTTTCAAATCCCCCTTTTAACATATCATCAAAAGCTTTGCATCCTGTTGTGATTTTTATTACTTGATCTCTTTTTTTAAGAATATCTTCACCTGTTTCAAAACCCATGTCTAATTTTGTTCTTGCTACATGAATTATTCTTTTTGCTACATTTTCTCCTACACCTGTTAATTCTACTAATTCTCCAGGAGATGCAGTAGCTATTGACATTAAATTATCATATCCAGAATTTTTTAATTTTTCAGCTGTTGTTGCTCCTACCCCAGGTAAATCTTCTATTGTAAATTCTTTTTCTTTTTTACTCATTTTCTTCCTCCTTTTCTACCAAATATAATTCATTCATCATTTGATTAACTATTGTTAGAATTTTGGGTAAATCTTGTCTTCTGATATTTATTGTTTCATCTCTCCAGACATCTTGCTTATCTTTCCAAGATCTTCTAAGGGTTACGGTTTTAAATCCTACTTTAACCCCCTCTTTTATTTCTCTTTCATTGAACCATAGGGCTCCAGAAATATTGCCTGATTTCCAGGTCTTTATTGGCATGTTTCCCATTTTAATTACCTCCATTCCTTATCGGATTTTTTTCAATTAATATATATACTTTGTAAGAAATATTTATAAACGTGGCGCGGGCGGTTGTCCGGTGCGTCCGTTGTGTTTAATATATATATTAGAGAATATATTTCTAATTTTATTATTAAGAAAATCATCCCAAAAAATTAAATAGAATACATATTTTGTAAAGAAATCAAAGATTTTATAATGCTTTCTGAAATAGTTAAATTATGTTACCTGAAGGATTATCATTAGATTTTTTGCTTGGAGCAAATGAGATTTATGCATTATTTACAAAAGGTGCATCTGCCTTAACTGTTCATTGGAGAGGTCAATTACTTAATGAACTTGAAAGAGACTATCTTCCTATATTGATTAATCATAAGGATTTTCCACAAGTAAAGAAAATATTAGAAGAATATAATCGTAATATAGAGATGAATATTTATGAGAATAAACCAGTAGATTTAGATTAATTTTCTATATTTTGTCAATTCTTTTTATGGAGAATATATTTAATTGTCTTTTACTTCTTTCCATTCTATCTTCTTTTTTTCTATTAATTCTTTTATTTTCTTTTGTTTTTGGGATAGTTTGGATTTTCCAGTCTTAAATTCTAAGAATACTATTCTATCTTCTTCAAAGCTTAGGCCATCAATAGGATCCCCTATAAATCTAAAATTTCTATGATTATATTTATAATTTTTCATAAAAGGGAATAGTTGTTCAAAAGATTTTCCATGTTTTACAGAAGTGCTTTTGTGTTTATGTTTTAGTTCTGAATATTTTAGTGATAGATTTTTTATCATTACGAGTAATATTATAATTAAAATAATAAGAATTGTTAATATTAAATAAATCATTTCTCAGGAACTATCTTTAGTTTCTTTTTATCTTCACTTATTCTTAAATTAACTAATTTGTATTTTTTAATACCTTTAAATTCAGCATATTTTTTGGCAGATTCTTCTGTTTTGAATGTTTTTGGCTTAACTTTCTTTATTCTTTTTTTATGACTTTTATTATGTGCTAAACCTAATTTCCTTTTCATTCTTGTATGCATCTTAGTCATTTTAAGTCCTCTGGTTTTAATTCTTCTATACTATTTGCTCTGAATTCATTTCTATCAAACATTTCATTTCTTATTACTTTTCCTTGTATTTTTAACTGTTTCCCTAGTACCTCATCTCTGAAATCATCGCTATTTTTTAGAGTTTCTGGTTTTTTTATTATTTGAATGGCATTTTCACTGAAAAGAACTACTCTTATATTTTCTGTGCCATCATCTAGATAAATATTTACAATTGGAACTTCTTTCTTTTCTACAATTCCATGTGTCCCACATTTTCCTTCTTCATTTAGTTTTTTTCTACATTCTGGACAACTATCATAGAATCTTGGATCGAATGTTTGAACTATGGTACCTTCTATACTTACATAATCATTTACTTCTAAATCCTTTATTTTT
>NZCS01000003.1:14579-19007 GCA_002688325.1 archaeon | reverse complement strand
TATTATAAAAGAGTTTTGATTTTGTTTGCTAATTTTTGTGCTTCTCCTTCTTTGTATTTGTTTGATGTTTTGTTTTTAAATTTTGGAATTATATGAAAATGAATGTGAAAGATAACTTGTCCTGCTGCTTCTTCGTTGTTT
The DNA here is from genome assembly GCA_002688325.1 of archaeon. Classification (GTDB taxonomy): domain Archaea; phylum Nanobdellota; class Nanobdellia; order SCGC-AAA011-G17; family ARS1178; genus ARS1178. The sequence goes on along the minus strand of NZCS01000003.1, from coordinate 18,866 downwards.
TGTGAAATTGAGATACCATCTGCATTAGTTGCTTGTTTAATTGGAATTGATAATTTTTTAACTGTTAAAATTAAATGTTTTAAAGTGTTTTCTGGAATATCGTAGATATCTTTGTAGTGTTTTTTTGAAATTACTAAAGTATGTCCTTTGTTAATTGGATTTATATCTAGGAAAGCGTATGTGTTTTCATCTTCGTAGATTTTAAAAGAAGGAATTTCTTTGTTTAGGATTTTACAAAAGATGCATGTCATTTAATAATCTCCAATAATTCTTTTGGTTTTTTTATTGTGAAATCAGCTAGTTTTTCTTCTCCGCCAGTAGGATGTCCCCATTTAACAAAAATAGATTTTGCTTTTAGTTCTTTTGCAGGTTGTATATCTGATAATTTATCTCCTATTACATATTCTATTTTTCCTTTTATCTTGTTTAATAACTCTTTATTTGAATAACTTAAAATTGGGTTTTGACCAAAGATATAATCAATTATTGTACAATTTGAAATATTTAACATCCCAGAAATAATATCTTCTCTTATCCCAGATACAATTGCTAATTTATATCCTTTTGATTTTATTTTCTTAAGGATTTCTATTAAATTTTTTGGAAAGATATCTTTTTCTTTTGCAACTTGATACATGGCGAATTGGAATAGATTAGTCATAATTTGTGTTAAAATTTGTTCCCCTGTTAGTTCTACTTGTTGTTTTGAGTTGGTGTTGTATTTTATTTTCATATTTTTTTTGATATTGGTTAATCTAGAGATTTGTTCTTTGTTTAAATCGTAATGTTTGTTGTCTGCTAACATTTGTTTAAGATTTTTTGGGATTTCTGTTTGTAGAATTTGAAATCTTTTTTTAGATGCTAGTTCTGCTATTTCTGGTTTGATTAAAGTTCCTGAAAAATCTATAGCTATTATTTTTTCCATTTTATTGTTGGTTGTTTTTTATGTATTTAAAAGTTGTGGACCTGGCGAGAATCGAACTCGCTGCCCCCGCCATGCCAAGGCGATACTCTACCAGTGAGCTACAGGCCCATAGTAGATAAGGAAATAGAAGTATTATATTAATTTTCCTGCTTTTTTAAATTCTAATTCTTTTGTTAAGATTTTTTTGATAATATCATTTAGATCTTCTACTTTAACTCTTATTTGTTGCATAGAAGTAATTTCTCTTAGTGTAACTGTATTATCTTTTAGAGTTTGATGATCGATTGTGCATGTTAAAGTTGTTCCTATCTCATCCATTCTTCTATACATTTTCCCTATTGAACCTGCTTCATCATAGATAGCTACAAAATCTCTTTCTACTTGTGTAAAAACTTCTTTTGCTTTTTCTGGAAGTTTATCTTTTTTAACTAAAGGAAAGATAGCTACATCTATTGGTGATAATCCTAAAGGAAATTGTAACCAAGATCTTATTTTATCTTCTTTAAATGCTGTTTCTAGTAAAGAATATGTTGGTCTTTCTAATCCAAATGCTATTTCTAAAATATTTGCTGGTTTTTCTAGTTTAATTCTTGCAAATTCTGAATGTCTTTTTAGATCATATCCTGTTCTATCATGGATACCGCATACTTCAAACCAACCAAATCTTTCTGTTTCTATTTCTAAGTCCCATGCATCATCTGCGTAATGAGACATTTCTTTTGGATTGTGTTGTCTTAATCTTATTTTAGATTCATCAAATAATTGTTTAGCTATTTCATATGCAATGTAAATGCAGTAAGCATATGCTTCTTTTTTTATTAGTTTTTTTGAAATTGCTTGTTTTAGAGATGTGATCTTTCTTGTTTTCCCATAAGGCATTAAAGGTAATTTTTCTTTTTCTATTTCTTTGAATTTATCAAAATCTTTTTCTTGATCTGGTAGGATAAATAATTGTGCTTCTGCTTGTGTAAATTCTCTTGTTCTTAGAACGTGTTGTCTTGGCGAAATTTCATTTCTATATGCTTTTCCAATTTGAAAAACTCCAAAAGGTAGTTTAGTTCTGAAGAATCTGTAATATTCTGGATATAATAAATATGTAGTTGTTGCAGTTTCTGGTCTTAAGAAAGCTTCTGTGTTAGATCCAACTGTTGTTTTCATCATTAAGTTATATGTGTTTACATCTGATAATGAAGATTTACATTTTGGACATTTGATTTGTTTTTTTTCTATTAATTTTGTTAATTGTTCTTCGTTTAGACCATCTACTTTTTCTTTTGGGTAAAGTTCTTTGATTAGATCGTCTGCTCTGTAAGTTAATTTACATTTTAGACATTTAGTTATTGGATCTGTGAAGTTTTCGTAGTGTCCTGATGCTTCCCATACTGATTTTGGCATTATTGTAGGACATTCTACTTCCCAGAAGTTGTAAGATGAAAATGTTTTTCTTATAATAGATTCTACTTTGTTTTTTAGTAGTTTTCCTAAAGGTCCCCAATCATAGAAACCTGAAACTCCTCCACTGTAGATGTTTGGGCTTGGTCCCCAGATGAATCCTCTTCGTTTTGCTATATCTAGTACTTTGTCTTTCATTTTTTAAGGTAAATCCTGTTCATTTATAACTTTTTTGTATTCTAATCTTGGACATGCAGTGTTAATAAAGATATCTATGTCTGAGAAGTTTTCAAATTCTTGTTGGTTAATGTTGTTTGTTAAGAATAAGAATGAATTTTTGTATTTATTTTTTAATTTTAATGCTTTTTTTAATTTATATTGTCCTGGTTTATTAGAAATTAAGATTCCTATTTTATCTGCATTTAAAAATTTTAATTTTTTTCCTTTTATTTTTTGTTTGTATTTTTTAATTTGTTCTTGTGATATTTTTGAGAATTTTTCTGTTGTAGGATTTAAGATGTAAACTGGTTTTTTTGTGTTAATTGCTAAGTAAATTGGTTGAAACTGTTCTGAACCTATGAATAAATAAGAATCAATTTTATTTTCTATTCTTTTTGGTTTTGAGATATTGCATCCTGTTACTTGTCCTGCGATTATGAACTTTTTTAATTTAATTTTTTGAATTTGATTTAAGTATTGAATAGTTGAAACTAAACCAATCTTACCTTTTAGATTTATTTTTTTAATAAAGGGTAATATGTTTTTCTTGTTTTTGGCTTGGATATATATGGTTTTCATTTTCGTGTTGAACTTCTGTGTTTATTGTTTGGTCTACTTTATTTTCTAATTGGTTTGCTGTTTCTTTTGATTCTCTTGATCCAGTTATGACTATGGCTGCTACTGCAGTTACAACTGTTACATATAATAATATATCTGGAAAAAAATCTTTTTTACTCATAATTTTTTAACCTCTGCTTTGTCTGATAGAATTGCTGAGTTTCCATTTGGATCTTCTAATGTAATTTTAAAGTTTAAAGAACCTGTTTTAGCTTTCCATAGTTTTTTTAATAAATTTTTTGCTTTTTTTCTTTCATCTTTGTCTTCTGAAGAATCTCTTTGTTGTTCTAGGATGTTGTAGAATTTTTCTAAGATTGATTCAATGTTTGTTATAGATCCTTCTGCTGAAGGTCCTGGTTCTATTTTTAGTCTGAAATTTGGAAATTTTAAAGTTGCTGTTGTGGATCTTGCTATTTTAATTTGTAAATCTTTTTCTGTTTTAACAGTTAGAGTATATTTGGAAGGTTCTTTTTTTTCTAATTCGATGTCTGATTGTTTTGCATTACACGAAGAACATTCTAAAGAGAATAAGAAAGCTTTTCCGAATGAAGGTATTTCTTTAGTTGATTCTCTTAATGTTAGAGTTTTTTTATTACAAAATGGACATAGTTGTTTTTTTAGTTCTTCCATAGAGAAAAACATGATAGAAAAGTATAAAAAGTTATTGGTAAATAGAAATATTCTTAAAGTTTGATTGTTTTAGTATTGATATGGTAGAGAATTTAGAAGGGGAAGTTGATGAATTATTTGATGATCCAGAACAAGTTTTTTCTGATATATTTAAAGTTGATGGAATTTTTTATCCTGAAAAGGTTGAAGATCAATCTTTAACAAAATATGAAGAAACAAGAGAAAAATATGGTAGAAGAATATCTTTAAGAGATCCTGAGTAGAAAGTTTTATAATTGGTTGTTTTGTGTTCTTTTTATGGATGATGAAAGATTTAAGAAAGAATTGGAAGGTTTGAGGTTAGGTATAGATGGGCATGCCAGAAGATTATTTGGTGGTAGATATCAAGGCAATTATTCTACAGAAGATTTAGTTCAAGAAACAATGATTAGNGCTTATGAAANAAGANAACAATTTANNTATGGTGNTGAGNAAGNAGTTTAGAAATTGGGTTTATNNTATTG
>NZCS01000003.1:0-14573 GCA_002688325.1 archaeon | reverse complement strand
GTATNTTTTTAANTAAAANAANANAAGAATCNTGGTTTTCNTTTCCAGATGATTTAGAATTTGAAAGTTCTAAAGGATGTAGTTTAGAAGATAGAGTTGTTTTTGGTGTTGGTATAAATCAACTTCCCGAATCAAAGCATCAAGCATTAAGTTATGCAATATTGCATCACAGTTATGATTTGACTTTTGATGAAGTAGCAGAAATGTTTGGTGTTTCTCAAAAGAGTGTTAAAAATAAAGTTTATAAATTGATGAGATGGTTAAGAACTAATTCTAATTGCGAGTTTGTAACTGTTTAAAGAAATTTATTCTTCTAATTCTGTAGTTTTGGTTGTTCTATGGACTTGAGCAAAAGAAGGAGTTACAACAATCCAATCTTCTCCAAAACCAGCTATGTCACCCTCCATAGCATCACATGTTTTTTTGATTTTATTAATAGCTCTTTTTAATTCTACTATATCTTTATCTTTTAGGGGTCTTATATTTACTAAAGCAATTGTATATCCTTCTCTTAAAGAATCTAAAGCAGGTTTTATATCACCAAACTCTTCAATTATGAAAGGTCTTACTATTATCTTAGCTTTTTCTGAAGTTTGATCAGTATCTATTTCTATATACTCTTCATTTTCAAAATCTTCTTGTTCTGAAGAAGAAAATTTTTCTTTTAGCCCTGATAAAAAATCTTTCATTTGGATAACCTCTATTTATTACGTTAAAATGAAGAAGTATATAAAGATTTCTATGATTAGTTTATTGTTTTACAGAATAATTAAATACTTTCTAGGATTGTAACTACGTTTAATATCTGTGTTCTTGTGTAGATAGGGACATTTTGGTCTTCTGACAAATCATCAAGTTCTTGCATTGATCTGCTTATTCTTATTGGGATTTCTATATTTTCTTCTTTTAATGCAGTTATTGCGTTTTGTGTTTTTTCTCTTACGTTTTTAGGCACAGTAGAATCTTGACTAATTTGTTCTAGTACTTCAATAGCTTCAGAAATCTTTTCTGTCATTTTTTCATACTCTTCATTACTTTGTTTTGTAATTCTGTTGATTTTTCTTTGATTAATTTTTCTTGTTTTTCTATATTTTTAATTCTTAAATTTGATGTTTCTTGTTTTTCTTTTAATTCTTTTTTTAGATCTGTTTTGTTTGATGCAATCATTACAGTTCCAATAATTTTGTAAGTATCTCCTTTTGCTTTTTCTAGTTCTTTTAAAGCATTTTCTGCTTCATTTAATTGTGCTTGAAATTGTTGTTTTTGCATAAGAATATTTTGCAGATTTTGTTCTAGCATTTGTAATTGCATTATTTCTTCTTGTATGTTTTCTTTCATCTTGCTTTCACGTGTGTAGGTTGACTTCTTGTTTTGAATAATATTTTAGATCCACAATAAGGACATCTTATTTTTTTCTTTAAGTAATCTTTTTTAATTACTCTACTGCAATTGAAACATTTGTATGATACCATTTTTAGGGTGTGTAAGCTTTTCCTGTGAATTTTGAATCACATTTAGTGCAATTGTATATCCCTGATGCGATTCTTTTTACTTTAATTGCATGACAATAAGGACATTTATGTAGTTTTTTTTGTTTTTTTTCTATATCTAATACTCTTTGTTTAAGTCTTGCTCCATATCTTGGACCAAATCTTCCTGTCGAACCTGCTTTACTTGCCATATGGTTTTTGTCTTTTTTGGTTTTAAAAAGGTTTTGGTTTGTGTTGAATGATATTTTTGAATAAAATGGGACTACCCGGATTTGAATTTCCCCATAACTTCTTATCGAAGGAATGTCCGGGACCGCCAGCTCCCAAAGCTGGAAGACTAAACCAGGTTATCCTATAGTAAGATGCTCTTAATGAGTCCCATCCTATAGTTGGTTAATGTCCCTTATTTAAACCATCCAATTTCCTTTATAAATTTATCGAAACTGTTTGATCTTATTTGAAATATCATGGATTTTGTTATTTTTCCATCTTTTTTTCTTTTATTGCTCTTTGTGATTCTAGTGTTTGTTGTTTCTATATTGAATTGTTTTAATAAAAGTTTGATAGATTCTATGAAATTTAATCCTTCATCTAGTAATTCTTCTGTTTTATTTAAGTTAAATTTAATTCTTTCTGTATTTTTTGAATGTTTATATTTACTTCCTTCACATAGAAATGCTATTCTTAAATATTCTCTTGATAATTTTTTGTCTTTTTTAATCCATTCTGGAATATCAAATTTAATTAACATTTTATCTCCGTTAGGAGTCCCTAATCTGTTTAATAGTTTTCCTGCTTTGAGATTAAATATTCTATATTTGTAACTTTCTCCATAACCAGTCCCTCTCTGATATGTTCCTTTTAAATTGAATTTTTTATATGTTGTATCTTTAAAATCTTTTAGTATTTTGAAATTTTTAGAAGAAAGATAAAAACCTCTTAGATCTTTGTATAGATGACCATCAAATGTTAAATAACTTATAATTCTTGTTAAATTTTTGTCTAATATATATGATTTTTTTGGTATTGGGAATTTATTGTTTGTTGTTTTTAAACCAGATCTTTCTTTTGCTTTGTTAAAAGAAGTGAAATGTTTTATACATTTATTGTTTAATTTTGGTACTTGTCTTCTTGTTGGGGATTTTTTTAATTGTTTTGCGGTTTGTTTTAGTTCTTTTATTATTTGTTTTTGAATTTTGTTCATTACTTTTATAGTTGTTTTATAGAATTATAAATATTGTGATTACTTCTCTTCTTTTTTATCTTCTTCAGCGGGTTTTTCTTCAGCAGTTTCACCTTCTTTAGGTTCTTCACCCTCTTTAGGTTCAGCACCTTCTTCACCTTCTGCAGGTTCTTCGCCTTCAACAGTTTCTTCTTCACCTTCAGCTGCTTTTTCTGCTGCTTCTGCTGCAGCTTTTTCTTCTTCTTCTTTTTGTTTTTCAAGTTCTTTTTGTAATTCTTCTTGTATTTCTGCTAATTGTGATTTTAATTTCTTTTGTTTTTCTGGTGAAACTTCTGTAATTTCTTCATTAATTTCTTTATCAAAAGTTCCGTTGTCAATATCTTCATTTATTTCACGTGCTATTTTTCCTTCTATTAAAATTCCTAATGAACTACATGAACCTACCACACATTTAACTGCTGCTTTTAGTGAATTAATAAACATAGAATCTTGTTTCATTTTAGCAACTTTTATTGCTTGTTCAATTCCAATATTTCCTATTTTATTTTTATTTGGTTCTCCAGATGCTTTTTTTAGGTTAAGTTCTTTTTTAATTAATTCTGATACTGGAGGTGTTCCAACTTCTAAATCAAATTCTTTTGTGTCTGTATCTATAATAACTTTAACAGGAACTTTCATACCATTGAATGAAGAAGTTTTTTCATTAATTTTTAGTAAAACATCAGAGATATTAATACCTAAAGGACCTAGGGCTTGACCCATTTGAGCACCAGCTGATGCTTTTCCACCTTCAACCATTAAATCTATTGTTTCACTCATCTTCTTCGTCTTCCTCTTCTTCTGAATCTCTTCTGATAACTTTAATTGAATCTAATTTTACTGTGATTGGGATTGGTACTGCTGCTTCTAATAATTCAACAACAACTTCTTCTTTTTGTTGATCTATTCTTGAAACTTTTGCTTTTTCTCTTTTGAAAGGACCTGAAATAATTTCTACAATATCATTCTTTTGAATATTAACTTGAATTTTTACTTGTTCTAACATATGTTCTATTTCTGAGTAATTTATTATATTTGGTAATAAACCTCTTGCGTATGGAACACCATGGAATGCTTGTTCAACATCTTCTCTGTTGTCTGATTCTACAAAAATATATCCCCTTAATCCATGAGGTTTGATTAAAGATGCAATTGATAAATTCTTTTTTTGAGCGTTAGAACTAACAAAATCTAGAACTTGATCTTCTCTATTTGCTGTTGTTCTTAGTGCATATATTTCGTTAGACATTTTTTATCATAAACCATATTGTTTGTAATAGGAAACCTAGTAAACCTATGATTGCAATTCCAATACTTGTTACTTTTACTATTGCTTTGAATTCTTGTTTTGAAGGTTTTTTAGTAATTTTCCATACTCTTCTCATTTCTACGAAAAATCTTTTTGTTTTCTGTGTTAAAGATAATTTATGTTCTTCCATGGTTGAAAATAATAAAAAAAGGGTTTATAAAGATTTTGTTTAACTGTTTAATCAACAAACTCAATACCTAGTTCTTCTTCCATATCTTCTTTTTTCTTAGAAGAAATTGTTTTTTTAGGTCCGAAGATTTGTGGAGAAGAAACTCCTGTAACTATTAATAATGTTCTGATTGTATTTTCTAGATCTTCTTGTACTTGTGCTCCCCAGATTAAGGTTGCATTTTCATCTAATTTTTCTGAAACTGTTTCTACAACTTTTTTAGCTTCATCTAAAGTCATATCTGGACCACCAGAAACATTAACTAGAGCACCATTTGCTCCTGAAATATCTACATCTAGTAAAGGATTTTGAATTGCTTTTTCTACTGCTTCTACAGCTCTGTTTTCTGTATCAGATTCTCCTACACCAATCATTGCAACTCCTCCTTTGCCCATAACTGCTCTTATGTCTGCAAAGTCTAAGTTAACTAGACCAGCTTTTGTAACTAATTCTGCAATACCTTTTACTGCATTTGTTAGAATTTCATCTGCTACTTTGAAAGCTGTGTGAATAGGTAAGTCTGGTGCAAGTTCTAATAGTTTATCATTTGGAATAACAATTAAAGTATCTACTGAATTTTCTAATTTTTCTAATCCTAAAACAGCATTTTCATATCTTCTTTGTCCTTCCATTGCGAAAGGTATAGTAACAATAGCAACAGTTAAGCAACCTAATTTTTTTGCTATATCTGCTACGACTGGAGAAGAACCTGTTCCTGTACCACCACCTAAACCACAAGTGATGAATACCATGTCTGCTCCTTGTATTTTTTGTTTAATTTCGTGTTCTGATTCTCTTGCTGCTTCTTCACCTATTTTTGGAATAGAACCTGCTCCTAGTCCTTGAGTTATTTCTTTTCCAATTAAAATTTTAGAATCAGCATTTGTGTATAGTAAATCTTGAGCATCTGTGTTAATTGCTAAGGTTTCTGCACCAACAACACCTATATCTGAAACTCTGTTGATTGTGTTGTTACCTGCACCACCAGCTCCAATAACTTTTATTTTTGCTTTTTGTTTTGATAATAATACTTCTAATTCTTTATCTACAGAACTATTTTGTGTTTCTGGTGTGTATTGTGTTTCAGAACTTTCTTCTTCAGTTATTTCCATATTTTTTAACCTCTTGAATGAAGGAGATAAAGTTATATTTAAACTTATTTATTCTTTAATAGTATCTTTCTGTTTTGTATATTCGATATTAACTTTCTTAATAGAAGGTATTAAAGTTTTTATTTTTTCTGTTATTTGTTTTGTGATAATATCTGGGAATTCTGTTGAGAACTTAATTGTTGCTATATTGTCTTTTAGAGTAGAAGTGAATGGTATTGGTAAATATAAATCTATTAAAGAATCTAATTTAGTTTTTATATCTTTGATTATTTTTAATATTTTTACTTTATATGTAATATCTTGTCCTGCTAATGGGTGGTTGAAATCTACAATGGATCTTCCTCCTCCTGCAGTTTTTATTACGCCCATTTTTCCATCTATGTTTACTTGTAGTCCTGGATAAGGATTTATTTTTTGTTCTTTGAATTTTGAAGTAGGTATTAATCTTAAAAGTTTAGGGTTTTTTTTGTGAAATGCTTTTTCTGTTGGTAGATTTAGAGTGTAGTCTTTGTTTATTTCTTTGTCTTTTAAGAATTCATCTAGGCCTGGAACTACTTGTTGTTCTCCTATACAAATAATTTGAGTTTTGTATTTATGTTGTGGATTGAAAATGTTGTTATCTTTAGCTACTTTTTCTGATGTAGTGTCGAAAATGATATCTTTAGAAGTAATACTTCCTGTATATTCTATTTCTATGAAGTCTTTTGTTTTAGTTTTCATTAAATTTTTAGAGATATAAAGAGTATATAAGATTTTTGGAAAAATGTAGTTTGTTACTTTAAAATAGAAACATTTATATATAGTTTGTAATTTCTATGTTATAAAATGGTAAACTGGAAAAATAAAGTTGATCCTGGATTGAAAAAGTTCTTAGAAACTTTACTTGTTGAAAGTAGAAAACAGAAAAAAGCTTTCTTAGAAGCTGATGATCCTAAAATTGCTCAGGTTTGGTGTAGTATGGCTGAGTTAGGAAAACAAATAGTTGAATTGAATAGAAAGTTAGATTATTTGGAGAAAGCTTTGGTTGAAGTAAGTAAGAAAAAAGTAACTAAGAAAGTAACTAAAAGGAAAACAAGTAAAAGAAAAAAATAAATCTTTTTAACTGTTTTTGTGAATGAAATGAACCAGTTGAAAAAACAAAACGTTTTTAAAGCTATTTTTTCTTGATATTTCTTATGGATAGAAAATTAACAAGTGTTTCAAGTTTAAAAAAAGGAAGTTATGTNGTNTATGAAGGTATAGCTTGTAGAGTANCAAGTGTTTCTATTTCAAGACCTGGAAANCATGGACATGCNAAATCTAGAATTGAAGCTGTAGGTGTGATTGATGGACAGAAAAAAATATTTGTAAGTCCTAGTCANGATAAGATAGATGTTCCNTTAATTCTTAAAAAACCNGCTCAAGTTTTNAGTGTTTCAGGAGATAATGTAAATGTAATGGATATGGAAAGTTTTGAAACTTTTGATTTGAAGTTACCAGTAGAGTTGAAAGATGAAATAAAAGAAGGAGTTACAGTTATATACTGGCAGATTTTAGGTGATAGAGTAATTAAGGAGATTAAATAATGGCAAAATTTAAAGAAGCAATTGGAAGATTGTTTAGTAATGTTTATGTTTGTAGAAAGTGTAAGAGTAAAGTAAGAGCTCCTATTCAAAGTATTATAGCTAAGAAAGTTAAATGTAGACGATGTCAGAGTAAAAATTTTAGACCTATTAAAAGGGTTAAATAGTTAAGTTTTTGTATTTTTTAAGTTAGATATAACTGTTTCTACACCAATAAATATTTAAAGATTAAATAATTTTATAATAAAAAAGGAGGTTATATTTATGGTAAATAAAAAATATTTAGAAGGTTTAAAAACAGGAATAGGAATGTTGAATCATTTTATTAAAAGACTTGAAAAAAAGAATCCAATTAAGGGTGGTTTAGTAGATGCAACACACACAATAGAAAGTAATACTTCTGTATTAAAAACTGGATTTCAACAAGAAAGAAATAATATTAAAATTAAAATTTGTGATAATATTCTTGCAGAAGTTGCTAAAATAAGACAAACTAAACCATATGATACAAAAAAATTAAGAGATATCTCAGTTAGATTGACAGTATTAGCTGGAAATTTATCAAGTTAATAAATATAAAAACATGAAATTATATTTTTATATATATTGATACTACTGTTCTAGCATTCTGTTAAGAAAAGTTTATAAGTATTTAAATTTTTTTAAATAAAAAGAGGATGAAATGGTAAATTTAGATTTAATATTTGCATTAGTATTTTATGGTGTATTGTTTGTATTATTTTTAAGATATAGAGATAAGTTTGATGTTCAAGGAAAAATCTTTGTTTTGTATAAAACTAAGTTTGGTTTAAAGTTAATGGATAAAATAAGTAAGATATGGCCTAAGTTATTGAAAGTTATTGGTGTTATTGGTGTAGTTGTTGGATTTTTAGGAATGATTAATATTTTTTATATTTTAGCTAAAGGTGCTTTTGATTTAGTTTTTAATGGTGGAGCTCCTGTTGTTGCTCCTGTTTTTCCTGGGATGAGTATAGGTGGAGTTAATTTAGGATTTTGGCATTGGATTGTTGGTTTGTTTATAATTGCTGTTATTCATGAATTTTCTCACGGTATTGTTGCAAGATTATATGGTGTTAAAATTAAAAGTAGTGGTTTTGCTTTTTTAGGACCACTATTAGCTGCTTTTGTTGAGCCTGATGAGAAACAAATGAAAAAAGTTAGTAAGTTAGGACAATTAAGTGTATTTGCTGCTGGTCCTTTTTCAAATATTGTTAGTGGTATATTAGTGTTTATAGTTTTAATGTTATTTGTAAATCCTTTTGCTTTGGGTTTTTATAATATGGAAGGTGTGGAAGTAGTTAGAGTTGAAGATGGTTTGCCTTTTGATATAGCTGGGATTGAAGATGGAGAAGTTGTTGAAATGATAAATGGTGTTGAAGTTGTTGATGTTATTAAATTTAGAGATGTGATGATGGAAGTTGAAGGTGGAAGTAATGTTTTAATTAAAACTGATAAAGGCGAATATAATGTTTTAACTGTGGAAAAAGAAGAAAAAGCACATTTGGGTGTGTTTATTCAGAATAAGTTAGGAGAATTAAAAGAGAAAAATTGGAAAATTAGTTTGTTTTTGTGGTTTAGAGATTTGTTAAATTGGGTTTTTGTTTTTAGTTTAGGTGTAGGTTTGTTTAATTTGTTACCTTTAGCTATTGTAGATGGTGGAAGAATGATTAATACTTTCTTAAGTTATTTTTTGAAAAAAGAAAAGGTACATAAGATATGGTTGTGGTTAACTTGGTTTGTATTAGTGTTATTATTTATTAATTTGTTACCTTTCTTTTTGAAGTTAGTTGGGTTTTTAAAGATATTTTAAATATCCAATATTGTTTGGGTTTTATCTATTTACTTTTAAGTAGTAAATAATCAAAAGGTTTATAAATGGAAAATATTGTTTATGTGTTATAATGGTATTAATAAATGAATTGGCTGAATTGGCTATTTTGGGTGTAGGTGCTGGGACATTTGTAAACTGGGGAAGTATACCTTTTGTGTCAGTTGTAACTCCTTGTATACCTCCACGATTCTGGATTAGTCAAGGACAAGCAGATGAGTATTCAGATTTACCTGAAGATTTTGATTCTAGAGAATATGCAATCTTAGCTAATAAGATAGTTTATGATAATCCTAATGTTCTTGATAAGGGGGATAATTGTAGAGATGTGTCACTTCATACTTTGAGATTATATAAATCGTTGGCAATGGTTAATCAGAGAGGAGATCTTTTAAACAAGATTAGGCTTGCTATGGGTCTTATGTCTGATTTGAATGGTGCTGGACATGTTTGGTTAGAGACAAGAACTGAAGATGATTGGGAATTATTTGATGCGAATTGGTATCCTACTCAAGATGCAACAGTGGAATCTATACCTAAAATTATGGAATATTGTATAACTCCAGATCCTAGTAGGATTACTTTAGGTAGATCTTTACCTGGTACAATGCTTATGTATCCTACAGCACAAGCTTTTTATTTACCTGGCGGAATGTTTACTTTGGCTAAGAATACTTATAATTATTTGAACTCTAAATAATATAAACTTAGAAAGTAATCAATTTTATTCAAAGATATTTTAAGGAGATTATTCTCCCATATATCCTTGCATGAAACCTTCTTCTTCTGGTGTTATTTCATCGTTTTCTATTAAAAATTCTCTATCCTCTTTTATGTATATGTTATGCATTTTCAATCAAAAGACAATTGTCTTAGTTGTTGACTTAGTAAGTTACTGATGTGTTTGCCGGATAGGTCAATTGGTATGTCTTGTTTGTGGTATTTTTTTAAATACGTCTTACAGGTTTTGTCAATTAAGTTTATGTGGTTTCTTGCTAGTACTTTCATAAAATACTCTTCCCATTCTACATAGTTTCTTCTAAATAAGTTTATTTTCATATTATTTTCACCCCATTAATTTTTGTTAATATTCAATAAGTATAAGTTATTTATATACTTTAGGCGTGTTTGAAAAAATGAAAAAAAGTGTTACTACTTTTGGTTGTTTTGTAAGAAAAAAATTACAAAGTGAGTTGAAAAATAAATGCGTTATTTTGAAAGAGAATTATATAATTCAAAAACTTTTAGACATTGATTTTTAACATCAAATGGAATATGGTCTTTATTTAAATCGTTTTTTGTAAACCAACCAAAATTTTTTAATTCTTTATTTATTTTTAACTGTTCTGGGTTTATAGCTTTACAAACATAAAACAAACAACAATGATCATGGTCTCCAACAGAATGAACATTAACATAGAAAGGTGTAGTGAGATTACATTTAAAATTATCACTTAAAGGTATATCGCTTTGATTAAGTATTTCGACATCAATTCCTACTTCTTCCTTAATCTCACGAAGCAATGCTTGATCTGGAGTTTCATTTTCATCAATATGCCCTCCAACAGGAAGCCATAAATCTAGTTTTCTATGATGAATTAGTAAAACTTTGTTTTGATGAATAATATATCCAGCAATTACTAAATCTGTTTTCATATCGTAATTAAAGGAATCTAAAAGAATATAAATTTATCTTAAAGTTCCATAAGAAAATATATTTTTGCCTAATTTTTTATCTTTAGAAATTTGTTTTGATTTTTGTAAAGATTCTATTTTTCTAAAAAAAGTTGAATAAGATAGTTCTGAATTATAAATTTCAAATAATTCCTTTGTTGTTTTTTCTGGGTTTTGTTTAATTAATTCTAATATTTCTTTTTCTGTTTCTTCTAAATTTGAAGAATCTTTTATTTTAAAGTTTTTTAGTTTTTTAATTGCTTCTTTTGCTTCTTCTATTGTAATTTTTCTTTTTGATTTTGATTCAGATAGTTCTGCTGCTTCTTTTAATAAGAATAAACCAGTTCTTATATCTTTTAGTGAAAATGTTTTTTCTAAAATTAAATTTAAGGCTTCTTCACTTACAACATCTTTTTGAAAAGCATATTGTATTCTGTTTTTAAGAATATTTTCTGTTTCTTGAATTGAGTATGGTTTGAATTCTAAAGAAGAAGGCGTTAATCTAGATTTTATTCTTTGATCTATGAAAGATAGATAAGATTGATCATTTGCTATTAGTATTATTGTTTTTTTGAATAATTTTTCTAGTAAGGGATATAAAATAGATTCATCTGTTGTTTTTATTTTATCACATTCGTCTAAGATTATAACTGCAGATTTTTCATTAATAATTGAAGTTAATTTTTCTATTAGTTCTTGTGTTGTTTTGTTATGTGTGAATTTGTAATTTAGTTTGTGACATATTTCTGTTGCAATTTTATGTGTTGTGTTGCTTTCCCAACAATTAATATAAACTGGTAAGATATCTGATTTTTCTTGTAATTCTTTTAGGACTAATTTTGTTGCTAGAGTTTTTCCTATTCCTGGAGAGCCGTGAATGAATAAGTTTTTTCCTGTTCTGTTTTGGAATAAGGGTTTGATATAAGTTGCTATGAAATCATTTTCTGATTCTCTATGTTCTATTTTTGGTGGTGTGAAAGATGGATCTAGAAAAATTTCATTTAGAAATAAAGATTCGTTGTCTTTTAAGATGTTATCAAATAAGTTCATAGTTGTTAAAAATATTTTTAGAAATATAAAGATTGTTGTTTTAGAGATTAATTTAACTGTTAAAATTTGAAACATGCTGCATTAGGTAGAACTTCTAAATTAACTTCTGTTCTTTCACCATGAGGAGTACCATCAATTTGAAAAGGTAATGGTGTTTCTGATTCAATTTTTGCTTCTAAACATTCATGATGTTCTCCAATTGAATCTCCTCTTAATAATGCACAAGCAACAAAAGGTAGAGATGAAGTTATTATTTTAACATGTAATCTTCCATCATCTTTTTTTGCTTCTGGAACTATTTCTAATCCATATCCATAGAATTTACTTTTAGTAACTATTATAGATAATGCTTTTGGAATTTCATATTCAGTTCCATCTAAAGTAAGTGTTATTGGCTTTCTTTTATATTTTATTCCTGCTTTAGCTGTTGAAAGAATATATCCCCAAATTCCAGTTAGTCTAGATTCATCTCTTTCTTGTAATGCTAATCCATCAAAACCAAAACTTGTAATGAATCCTCTTGTTGTTCCATCTGAAATTAAATCTACATAGTGAGAAGTTCCATTTCTGATACTACTATCCATATCATGAAGTTCTTCTGGAAGTCCTAAAGCGTATTTAAGTGCATTTCCAGATCCCCAAGGAAGATAGGCTAAGGTTCTTGGTTGAGTTAATGTATTAATTACTTTATTTACTGTTCCATCTCCTCCAGCAATGATTAAGGTTTCTACTTGTTTTTCAAGTTCTCTAATACATTCTTGAAACTCTTCTGGAGATTCAGTATCTAGGCCAGCAACCATGCAAGTGTTACCTAGAACTTTTTTTAATTCGTTTAGTTTACCTTCTTTATATGAATGATCTTCTGGTCCTGCTTTAGGATTTGCAATAATTCCATATGGTGTTAATGATGCCATCTTTTCTCTTAGGATTTTATAATTCCTTTACACCATCTTTTGTTAGAGCTTTAAGTCTTATACCCACACCTAATTTTAGTAAGGCGGATAGTAAAGCCATATGTTCTTTTCCTGTTCCAGAGACTATATTTAGTGCTACTTCAGTTCCTTTAATTTTATCTTTTAATTTTTCTTGTATTTCTTGTGTTAGTAAAAGTAATGCTTGAGAAGAATCAACTATAATAAATTCTGCTTTTTTTTCAGGAGTAAAATTTTCTTTTCCAAAATCATTTGTAACTAAGATAATATCTTCCCATTCTTCATTAGAAATTAAATGAGACACATGACCCCATGTTCCTTTTCCCGTAGATAAATAAGCTATTAATTGCATATATTTTAAACTTTATAGAAAGTATTTAAAGTTAACCTAAGTAATCTAAGGTTGAATCTCTTTTACCTTTTATTGCTTTTTGAGATTGTTTTGCTAAACCCTGAAGTTTTGCTTCAAATTCTTCTGCTTTTTTGATTAAAGGTTTGTAATCAATTTTTAAGTTTAAGCTATTGTCTAATACTTTGATTACTTCTGCTGCTGCTCTTGAATCTGGTAATTTAGAATGTGTTTCTGCGAATATACATGAATGTGGTGTTTTTTTTAATTTTAATAATAAAGCTGCTGTTACTCCCATAGCGATTCCTTCTTTTAATTCTTCAACATTTATTTTTTTGAAAATTTTTTTCTTTTTTTCTGAATTAGTAAAGTAAAATGTTCGTGAAGTTTTTGATTGAGATCCAACACCTTCTATGGAAATTATTTCTTTTGCTGTAAGTTTTTGTGCAAGTTCTGATATGACTTGAGATAGTTCCCATTCTAATCCTGCAACATTGCTTAAAGCGTTTATTATTGCTATGTTATATTTTTTTGAGTAGAAAACTTCTAAAGGTTCAATTGCTTTACCTTCATGGATTGCTACAACAGGCATTAATTTATGAGACCAAATTTTTCCTATTGGTTTTGCTTTGAGATGTTCTATAAGAAATCCTGTAACAATTGTTCCTACTAAACCTAAACCAGGAAAACCTTCGATGATTGTTACATTTTTTGGTCTTTTGTTAAGCTCTAATTGCATGTTTGTAAAAAAGTTTTAAAGATTTATATAATTTGTGTTTTATAACCATCGTCCAGGTTGTTCGTATTCTAATTCTGGTTCATCTACTATACCAAATCTTCTTCTAAGCTGTTCATCTAAAGAAGGACAATTTTGAAAACCATATGTAGCACCAAAATCAAAAAGTTGTTGGGGAGAACAAGCACTTGTTAATGTTGCAACAGTTCCTTCTTCAGTTGATTCTATTTTTATATCTTCTTCAACTTGTTTCCAAGCTTCTAAGTATACTTGTCTTCTTGTTTTTGGCATAAATTTAGATTGTTTTATGAGTATTTAAATTTAATTAAGATAAAAGAGTTATTTTAACAGTTTAAAGAATTCATTTCTTTTCAAACCAGCTTGTCTGATAATTTCGATTAAAGTTCCTTTATCTACTTCTTTATGATTTGGAACCACTAAACCTTTTCTTTCTCCTTCAATCTCTTTTTCAAGAAATATATGAGAACCCTTTTGTCTTACTTCTTTAAATCCAATTTTTTTAAGAATTTTTATGAGTTTACGACCCGATAGAATTGGTAACTTCATGTTTATTTACCTCAAAGCTAGCTACTATCATTTTGTTAGAATTTGCTTCTTCTGGTATACCCATTTCTTCTACATATAACTCACAAGCTTCTTTTAAGTTTTCTAAAGCTTTATCTATAGTAGTACCTTGACTAGCAACATCTAATTCAGGACACAAAGCAACGAATTGTTTTTCTCCTTTTTTAATAACAGCAGTAAATTCCATTTTTATCAGTTAAATATATAAATTTAATAGTTTATAAAGTTTTTTGATGATTTTCAAAGGGTTTTTAAGTCTTTCTTTTAGAAAAAGCAAAAATATTTAAACATTACTCAATTTTTTTAATAAATGCCTAAAATATCAAGAGATATCCCATTAGCTGAAATCACTTTGAGGAAATATGAGAAACCTTTTAAGGCTAGTAAGAGGGATTTGATTAAGAAGATTTGTTTGAGTACTGGGTTATTGCAACCAGGGGATAGTAGGGATGTTGTTGTTGATGTTCTACAAGCGTTAATAGAATCTAATGATGCTTTGACTTCTGAAGATGTGAGAGATAATGTTATAAAATT
>NZCS01000002.1 GCA_002688325.1 archaeon | reverse complement strand
ATAAAATTCTTCAAATTCCTTATTTGATTTTACCCAGATAGCAAAAGCAAAATTCCAAGCTCCATCTAATTTTGCTATCCACCAAACATTTTTTTGTTTTTTTAAGAATTCAATTAATCTTTCTAATTTAGAAGGTTGCATATCCATTAAATTTAAAAAAACTCTATAAAATAGATATCCTAATCTTGAACTATCAATAACTGCTCTATATCCTCTTATAATTTCTTGTTCTTCTAATTTTTTAATTCTATATCCTATAGCATCTTTACTTAGTTTAACTTTCTTAGCTATCTCTGCATTACTCTGTCTTGCATTTATATCGAATTGATGCAATATTTTTTTATCTTTTAAATCTAAATTCATAATAAGATATAGTAGAACACAGTATATAAATATTTCTATTTTGTGGCACTTTTAGATAAAAGTATTCTAATAGTTAGATATTGTAACTACTAACAAGTTAGAGGTAAAAATGAATAACAAATTAAGATGGACACAAATTGAACTTCCTAGTTTACATCTTTTATGGAAAAGAGATAATGAAGAAGGAGTAGTTAGCTCTGTAATTAGAACAAACTATCCAAAACCAGGGTTAACCTCAATTCCATCTATTGTTCAACAAACAGGTTTGTGTGATGTTGAAGCTGTAGATATGAAAATAAGAGACCAAGATACAATTGTTCCTTATAGGGAATTTCAATATGGTGATGGAATTATGGTTGCTTCTAGAATGGGAGTGCCTTTTGAAAAATTAGAAGAAACATTACTTAACACAGATATTTTAGGATTAAGTATAAATCCAACTTCTTGGGCAAATATAGCAAAAGATTTCATGCAATATGCAAAAGATGTAAATCCAGATATAAAAATAGTAATTGGTGGAAATGAAGCCACATTTAGACCAGAAACTTACTTAAGAGATGGTTTAGCAGATATAGCAATGCTTGGAGAAGCTGAGATTTCTCTTCCAAATTTAATTCAATCCTTAAGAGAAAAATCTGATCTTAGAAGTGTAAAAGGGATTGCGTATAATGAAGTTGGAGAAGTAATTAGAACAGGAATGCCTGATAAACCAAGTATGGAAGATGTCCCATTACCGGCATTAGATATATTAAAGGATGATATTTCATTGTGGACAACACCCATAGAGTCTTTTCCATTGCCGGAAGGAGTAGATACACCAATAGGTTTTACATTTTTTACAAGAGGGTGCTATCAAAGTTGTGATTATTGTACTTCTCCAAGAAAAATGGGGAAATTTAGATTCAATAGTTTAGAGAGAATTGCTGAAGAACTAGATCATTTCAAAGAACATGGAATTACAACTTTGAATGTTTGGGATGATAGCTTAACTTCAGTAATGTATCCTGGAGCACTAGGAAGGGAAGAAGGTAGAAGATATCTGATAGATTTGGCACAGTTGATAAGAGATAAAGGTTTTGCATACGAATTTTCACAAGGAGTAGTAATAAAAGATCTTTGGGATAAAGAAAGAAACCAACCAGATTTTGAGTTAATCAACACATTATATTCTAATGAAATAAGAGATGGAAAATTTGTTGGTTGTTATGGAGAATATTTTCCGACAGAATTTTTGCAAGTAGAAAATCCTCATGATAGATGTGAAAAGTTAGAAGATTTTGAAGTAGAAAAAGAAATTTTAAAAGCAATTTTGAATGCTGGAACTAAATTTTTCACTTACTCTTCAATTATGGGATCAAATGAAGATTCTCCAGAAAATTTTGAATTTGCTAAGAAACGAATGGCAGAATTAAAAGAATTAATTAAAACAAATGGTGGACGTTCATTAGCAACTCCTTTTATTTATACTTCTTTTCCTGGAACAAAATTATGGGATAAAGAAGAAATGAATTTAGAATATTCTATTGATGAATTTCCTGAATTGTATCAATTAAATGTTGCCACACAAAAAACCGAACATTTCAAACCACACGAATTAGTATTAGCTAAAGAAGACCTTGAAGAAGAGTTAATGTCTCCTGGACAATTTGCTAGATGGCAATCTACAGGGAGATATCAATGGCCGGAGATAAAAAAATGATCTATAAAAATTACGACGAATTAACTATAAAAGTAATACCTGATTATAAAAGATTAATAAAATTACTAGCAAAACAAACCCAAAAAGAAAATCAGAAAGTCTTAGAGCTTGGAATTGGAACAGGTAATCTTGCCAGAGAAATCATTAACCAATCTTATGAAATAGAATATGTTGGAATTGATTCAAACAAAGATTATCTAACTATCACGAAAAATAAACTAAGAAAGAAAATTAGCTTGATTAAAGGGGATATTATGAATATTGATTTTGGTAACCAATATGATACAGTAATCAGTTCATTGACATTGCATCATTTTAATCAGAAAAAATTGAAGACGTTATATGCTAAGATAAAAAATGTTTTAAATTCTACAGGGAGATTTGTTAATCTAGAACTAATCAAAGGAGAAAATATTAAAGAAATTCAGAAATTGCAAAATGATTGGTATAATTTTATGACTAGAAATGGTTTGGATGAGAACTTTACTAAGAAAATAATAAAGGAAGATCACGAAATTTCAACAAAAAATATGATTCTCAAAAATTTACGAGATGTAGGATTTACAGATATATTGGTATTATATGAGCAAGATAATCTTTTTACTTTTTCTGCAGGAGTTAAAAAATGACTTTAATAGATTATATATTCAATGCCGAAATAGGAAAAATAAAAATAGATGTTTCTAGTTCTTGTAATGCAGATTGTATTGGATGTTATAGTCATGCAGTTGAAAAAGATCCTACAAAGAAGCTACCTCTAGAGATTATTGAAAGAGTTTTGGAAGAAGCAAGAGAGTTAGGAATTAAACAACTAATCATTGCTGCTGATGGAGAACCTTTGATAGATCAAGATTATTTTTTTAATGTAATTGAACATGCAACACAAATTGGAGTAGAATCAATTGTTTATACAAATGGAAGTTTAATCACTCCAGAACTTGCTAATAAATTATATGAATTAAATACATCTCTTTTAGTTAAAAGAAATTCTATGGATCATCAAAGACAAAATGAAATGTTAAGAGCAGATTTAAGTGAAAGAATGTTACAATGGATTCATAATTTAGTTAATGCTGGGTTTGATTATAAAAGATTAGCTTTAGAATCATTTGTTTCAAAAGTAAATGAAAATGATTTAGATGATGTATTAAGATTTTGTAGAGCAAATAACTTAATGCCTTATTTTGAAGAGTTTATTTGTATAGATCAATCTCAAGAAGTATTAGAGGAGATGACAATGACTTCTGAACAACTTTTAGAATCATTTAGAAGATATCAACAAATTGACAGAGAAGAATTTGGAATAGAATCTAAAGTTGTTCCAAGCTCTAGAAGATATGGGATTTCAGAATGCACATTTCCAAAATTGATATCTATTGATACAGATGGAAATGTCAAAAAATGCATATTTGATGTTTCTTATGGAAATATTCAGACTGAAAGTCTTAAAGAAATTTACGAAAGAATCCCAGAAGGATGCACTGGATGTTCTGCCTCAGTTTTAAAAGATTAAAGAAAATTATAATTTCTTAACCATATAAGGCCCTTCTCTTCTATATTTCAAACGAGAATAATATTTTCGTACTCCAACACCACTTATAACAACAACTTTATTTTTCCCATTCTTTTTACAAATTTCTTCAGCTTTTCCTAACAATTTCTTACCAAAACCTCTATGCTGAACTTTACCTTTTTTCTTTATACTTTCACTTTCACCATAAACATGTAATTCTCTAACTAATCCACTTTCCAAACTTATTTCTTTTCTTAATTTTTCAAAAGGAAATCTCAATCTACAAAATCCAACAATATAATCTCCACTTTCTAAACTTATAAAAAATTCTCTACCTTCACTTGCNTTATACTCTTTAACTTTTAANTTAACTTTTNCAATNTCNCTATNCCCAATTTCCCTACANCGTATACATCTACANTTNATNCCTTTCTTNAACATTACNTTCTCAACATACTGCCTTAAATTTGTTCTATCAACNCCAGCTTCAACCAAATCACTTCCTATATCTCTTTGAACTCTCATNACCCTACAATATTCAGGAATTTTNTTCTTAATTTCNGCAATCATTTCACTAGCTTTTTCAGTTGTAATTGCTTTATACTTTCCTTTCTTCCATTTCNTATACAATTCNGTACCTCTAAAAACCATACAAGGATATATNTTCAACATATCTGGTCTNTAATTTNCNCCAAATAATTCTTCAACACCNTCTAAATCTTTACCTAANCCCAACATNTAATGAGCATTTATCTTAAAACCNAAATCTTTCAAAATTCTAAAACTTTCTATACTATCTTTACTNGTATGACCTCTATTTACTTCTTCTAATACTTCATCATAAACACTTTGAACACCAATCTCAACTCTTGTAACTCCATACTTCAACATTTCATTACCTTCATTTAACTTTCCTATATCGCTTCTAGTCTCAACAGTTAAACCAACTAATTTTACTTTACTTTTTTCATTTCTTTCTTGTTCTTCAACTAATTCACTTTTCTCTTTCAACTTCAATATTTTTCTAACTATCTTCTTCTCTCTTTCTTCATCATCCATACTTCCAGGTAATTCAAAAAACTTCTTAAACTTCTCAAAATTCAAACCATTACTAAAAAATTCCTTACTAAAATCATTTAAAGCTTTAAAGCAATACATAACAAAATCTTCTTTATACTTCTTACTAAAATTCAAAAAAGTCCCACCCATAATAATCATTTCAATTTTTTCTAAACTTTGATTTAATAAGACATAATGTTCTAATCTATTAAAAACTTGTAAATAAGGATCATATTTATTTCTTTTTCCTCTTTTACTAGCAGGTTCTATTCCAGTATAAGACTGGGGAGTATTTCCAAATTCAGATTTCAAACCTCCAGGACAAAAACTACATTTTCCATGTGGACATTTCCCTGGTTTTGACATTACTGCCACTACAGAAACACCACTTAATGTTCTCATAGGTTTACTTTTCAAAATTTTATACTTTTCTCTTTCTTTTTTACTTACTTGACATAAAATTTCAATATTTGTAGGAATTTTACTTAATTTATACTTCTTACTAATCTTAATCTTTAACTTATTCAAATCATCTTGATCTTTTATTTTCCCTTTATCAATTTCCTTTAATAATTCTTTAATCATAATAAAACACAACAAAAATTACTTTTTAACTGTTTCTAAAAAAAGAAAAAAAATTATTTCATAGTACCTTCTAAAACATGTCCAGCTGGAGCAGGATCACCATCATCAGGTTCTATTGTTAAAACATAGAATGTATGGTCTGTTAAATCTTTACCTGAAGCATACATATTCACATACTTACCATCTATCTTTTCTGCTTTACCAGAACTAAGAACATTAAACTTAACTCCTTTTCTTACAATCCACCCTTCATAAAAATCACTACCTTGAGGATCTGGTAAGTTTTCAAAAGTAGCAAGTAAATTATAACTTTCTCCATTAAATGAAGCTTGAGAAACACCTTTAGCATTCCCATTTGTATTGATACCCTGAATTTCTCCTTTAGTTACATCAATAAGTTCACCAACCAAATCAAAATCCATTTCCATAACTACCTCTGGATTAACATTCTTCATTAATTCATCTTCAGAAGGATTCATCATATCATCAACTTGATTACATCCACCTAATAGAATTAATATTCCTAATATTACTAATAATTTTTTCATATTATCACCCTAATCTTAATTAAGAATTAAAAATATATAAATTTTACTAATCTCTAATCTTATAAAAATAATACATCGCAACTAAACCAAAAACTCCGGTTAAAGGAATTATTTTCTGCACACCAATTATATCGGCTAAAAATCCAAATAATAGTGCACTCAAACCCATACCCATCTGAACACCCATACTTTTTACAGAAGTAATAGTTGCCCTAACTTTCTTAGGTAAATGTTTCTGAAAGTAAGGTTCAATCAAAGGATGTCTTAAAGACATTAAACCACTACTAAAAATAAATATCCCTGCACCCAAAATAAATAAATTAGGATACAAAAATAAAACAGAACTTAATAATAATATTCTTATCCCAATCAAAACTATAAATACATTCTGAATTTTATATTTATCTAAATATCTTGCAGTTAATGGAATTATCATAGAAACTGCCGAAACTATAGAAAAAACAATACCTAAAGCATACACTGGCATCCCTAAATTTTTTAAAAATGGTTGCCAATAATCTCCATCCATGATCATCATAGCTAAAAAAATACTTGCTAATACTAAATAAAAAATAATTTTGTGATTATAAGAATATTTCAACCCATTTTTACTATTTCTTACAGTTTTATTAAATAATTGTGAAATTTTAACATCTTTAGGTTTATATTTCTCTTTTCCAAAAATAAATAACATTAAACCACCAAATAAAATACCAAAACCCCAAACAAACCATAAAGGTTTAATTGAAAATGATTTAACTATTAATGCACCAACTAATGGAGAAAAAATTCCAGCAAAATAAGCAATACTCTGACTTTTAATAAAAAATTCTTTATGCAAATCTTTTCTTCTATAATAATTCAAATTATCAATAACCCAAGCTTCTTCTGCTCCACTTATCAATGTCATACCAAAACCAAGTATGATAAATAAAAGAAAAAAGATCCAAAAAGAAGAAAATATACCCATTAATAAAATACATATACCAGAAATCAAAAATCCTAATACAACTGAATATTTTCTACTAAATACATCAGCAAATGCTCCAGTAGGAATTTCAAATAAAAACATACTCACACTAAATGCAGTAAATAAAACAGAGATCTGAAAAAATGAAAAACTTAAATCTCTAAAATAAATAACTAAAAAAGGAAGAATCATCCCAGAAATCCCTATTATTAAATAATACAAGTAAAACGGAAAAAGTAATTTCAACTCTCTTTTTTTAAACAACATACCTAATAAAATATTTATTACAATATAAAACTAACTATACCAAAACAGTTATATAACTCATTACTCGCTTTTTTCACATGAAACCACAATTAATGTCCCCTGCAGGTTCATGGGAATCACTAAGAGCAGCAATTAAAGCTGGAACAAACTCTATTTATTTTGGAATAAAGCAATTAAATATGCGTAGTCATGGTGCTAATAATTTCAACCTAAAAGATTTAAAGAAAATAACTGAAATATGCAACAAAGAAAACATAAAAACATATCTAACT
>NZCS01000001.1 GCA_002688325.1 archaeon | reverse complement strand
CGGGAGCAGATATTAGGTATATTCAGCAGCTACTTGGACATAAAGACTTGAAAACAACCCAAATTTATACTCATATAGCTAATAAAGATATAAAAAACCTAGCCGACCTATTATGACCTTAAGGATTAACCTCCAATGCCAAAATTTGGGGAATAAAAACTCCCGTTAACTTAACAATGCATTGTTGAGAAGTTAATACTTGAATGTTCTTTCATATGTTTTATGATCAAACCAATCTAGAATAATGTTTAGTATCATAACATCATCTATTTTAATTGTATAAATTAACCTCCAACCATTTGGTAAATCATACTTCCATAAATTATTTATTTTGTGTTTTTGAATGTATGGTTTTGGCCATAATTTTTTAGGAATCTTTATACCAAAATCGGGATTATTTTTTAAATCTTCTATGGCTCTTGTAATCATCTTAAATAATCTTTTATCTTCAAATTTTCCTTTTTGTAAATCCTCAAAAATTAGTTCTAATTTTTTATCGTGAAAAACAACATGAATTGATTTCATCTTAATTTAACTCCTTTTGCAAGTATTTTTCTAATCCCTTCTGGATCCCAAACCCATATTACACAACCATCCTTGTCAATTATTATTTTTCCTGTTTCTTGTAAATAATCTAGAATTACTAAGTAAGTTTGATACATCATTTTTTTAGGAAGTTTTTTCCATAATTGATATTTTCCACATTCTTGAGAATATTTTTCTATAGTTTTCTCTACCATAAGTACCGATTCTAATGTTGGTGAATGTAGTATTTGTTTCATGTTATATAGATATATATAATAAGGAGTATTTAAAGTTTATTGTTTTAAAATTATAACATATACAGATCTTCTGAAGGGAATTTTGATTCTAGGTATTCTGGTTTGGATTTGATATGTGAAGGGTAATTAATTTCCCAGATTTTTATGGGACCAATAAATCTTCCTCCATAAAGAGACATAGGAACTCCTGCTTGATCATTGTATACTTCTCTAAATCCTTCCCATTGTTGATTCATTAGATACATTTGAGAGAATAATGTTGGTTTGGTTCTTGGTGATATGTAGATTAAAGAACCAATTAAATTTGTATTTCCTGTTCCTGGTTCTATTACAGGAAGAATTCTTAAACAAGCATCAATACCTGTATCAAAATTTATTATTTTGTCCTGGAAATAGATACAATTAATAGGGATGTCTGTTCTTTGATTGTTGCTAATCATGATTGCTTTTGGTTGTTCTATTTTGATGTTGTCTGTAATTTCTATTGGTATTGTAAATCCTAAGATTCCTGAATTTCCTCTTGAATATAATTTACCTTCATAAATAATATCTTCATCTAAACCAGTATTTCCTTGGTAAAAATAAATTGTTTTGTCTCTTGTTTCTTGAATTTGTTGATTATCTAGAGTGAAAATATTAAACCATGAAACTCTATCGTTGTTTTCATCTGAACCTATGCTAGCATATGCTCCATATTTTCCAAGTTCATCTGAAACAATTAGTAAATGTGTTGTGTCGTGAGTTTTTAAAAATTCTAAAGCTTCTGTAGATGAATGTCCTGTGAGAACATGTCTCCCAAGTAAATGATTCCAGTAAACTCTAAAGTTTCCTCCATCTAAAATTGTTGCTCTGTTACCTACTGATTGAACCCAGTAACCATAATCCCACCAATGTCCAAAAACTGCATCTTCTGGAGTGTTTTCTTGAACCCAAGACATTGCACTTTGCCATTGAGGACCTAATGAAGGTCCTGAAGCTTTAACAGCACGATAACTTATTGTTGTGAATGTGAATAAAGTTAAGTATAAAATTATGACTATGCCCGCATAAGATAGATATTTGTAAGATTTTTTCTTTATTTTTTTAGATTTATTATGCCAGAAAACAATTAAGTAAGAAGCTAAGATTGTTGTTATTGGTGCAAATGCAAAAATTAATCTTGTTGCTGATCTTGCTGATACAATTCCTAGTAAGAACCATATGAAAATAAAACTATATTTTTTATCAATGTTAGTTATTTTTTTGAAAGTTTCTTTATCTTTATAAAAAGTGTATAAATAGAATGAAATTAATGATAACACGAAAATGAGTAATGATCCTGCATATAAAAATCTCGAAATTGTATTGTCTCCATTTAAAAAAGAAGATGATGAATATCTACTTAAGATAAAGAATGAAATGAATAATGTGTATAATGCTGTTAGATAGAACTTATGTTTTTTTAGATTTCTTACAAGACCGTAAAATAAGAATATAGATCCTATTAAGAAGAGTAAGAAATATAAATGACCTAGAGAAATATTGAAAAATAAAAATTTTGTTGTTCCCCCAAATTCTCTTATCCAAGTTGTAAAGTATGGTTGATGTCTTTCTGCAACTGTTAATTCGAATCTAGTTGTACCTGCTGGATGTACTACAAATTCATCATAAACATCTGATAGTTGTTGGAAAAAGAAAAAAGGACCTAAGAATGTTGACACTACAATTAGTAATAAAACTCCTGAGATTATTAGATTAATAACAGATAATGGTGCTTTTCCTTTTAATTTATCTTTTATTTTTAATAAATCAAGTTTGAATATTAAAAAATCTATTAATGCAATGAAGAATACTAGCAATGAAATATTGAAAACGAATGAAGATAAAATTCCCTTGAAACCACCCCATCTTGAAGCAAAATTAACAATTAATAATATATAAGTTATTAACCAAGATATGTAAAGATAAAAATCATGTTTTGTAAATTTGTTAAGGAAAATTTCTATTAATGATGCTGCTGGAATGATTAATAGAATATAACCAACTCCCCCCCAAGCCATTCCTAGAACTCCTGTTGAAATTCCTGCAAGAATACCAAATAGAATATTGAAATGAATTTTTTTAGATTGCCAGCCCACTACATATAAGTATAGTGTTAGAAACATTAAAAACATTCCTAATGGTTCTTTATCTGAAAAACCTGCAGTTGTTCTGTAAATAAAAGCTGGAATTACTGCTAAGAAAGTTGAAGCAAGTAAAGCAATTTTATAATTGAAAAATCTTTTGATAAGAAAGTAAAAAACTATAAGTGATAAGATAAAAAATATAACTGGATAATAAATTGCTGATTGTAAAACTGTGAATGAGGAAGAGAAGATGGTAAAAAATTTATGTAAGTATGCTATTACATATGATAAAATTCCTCCTGTAACTGAAGGGTCAATACCTAAAGGATAATTTCTTAAGAAATCAATAGGCATTAATTTTCCATGTTCTACTATATATTGAGCATATCTGTAAAAAACATAAGGATCTAGAGCTAATAAGAATTTATTTTTTAATAGATGTAAATTTCTTGTTCTTAGAAAAGCTCCTAGGAAGATTATTGCTGTTAAAATTATGTAGGATAAAATATTCTTATTATTCTTAAAATAGTTTACAATATTTTTTTTTCTATTATCAATTTCATCCATTTAAAATCTAAAAAAAGAGGGGAGTTATATACATTTCGGTTAATGCTGCAAAAACTAGAATTAAAACTGCTATTAAGAATAAAGATAAGCCATCAAATAAAATATGTCTGAATTTTTCATTGTTGATATCATGCCTGATAACTGCTACGGAAATGATACCTCCAGCTAGACCACCTACGAAATATGCTAGAATTTCTGGGATCCCATGAATCATATATCTGAGTATCGACATAGAAAATATGTGGAAATAGCCTGCTATCTTGAGAAAACCGAGCTGTTGTGCATAAATACTAATATTGTTTCTGAAAAAAGTTCCTACTGCAGCTGCAATAACTGTTGCATTCCAAGTTAAAATGAAAATTGCTCCTGCTCCATAGAAGAAAGCAAAAATTATACAAAAAATTAGAACCTTAACATTGTTTGAGAATAATTGCATGAATAATGAAAAATCTGTTATTGTGTTTCCTGTAATTCTTGCGTTGATGTTGTGAATTGTTTGGATTTGAACATTGAATAGATTTTCAACAAATGTTGGAGGTAGAATTGTATACCATAAGGAAAGAGCAACTACAAAACCCATAAAAAGGAAAATTAAAGTTGTTAAAGCTTTAGAATGTTCTTTTAGTAATTTATGTTCACTTTTAATTCTTAAATCATTTTCTTCTTCTTGTCTGATTGTTTTATACATAAATGGTACTGTTGCTAGTACTGTTAAGAAAACCATAATTAAAGAAGAATGTTCTTTGAATATCCATACACTGAAAAATAAAGCTATTGATGAATAAAGAAAACCTAAGAAAAACATTTTTATTGGAGCTTTTTGTGCTTTTAGTGGTGATATGATTGATTCTAAGACCATGATGTAATAAAAGAAAGTTTTGTTTAAATAGTTTTTTGTTTTTTTGGAAAGTTTTATTAAGGTGTGCTAAGGTTTTTTGTTTAAAATGAAAAAATACAGCATTAGTGCTTTTTTTCCTGCTTATGGTGATGAGAAGACTATTGGGAAGATGGTTTTGGATATGAGAGAAGTTTTGGAAAAAATAAGTGATGATTATGAGATTATAGTTGTTGATGATGGTGGTCCGGATAGAAGTGGAGAAATTGCTGATGAGTTGAGTAAGAAGTATAAGGAAGTTAAGGTGATACATCATGAGAAGAATAGAGGTTATGGTGGGGCTTTGAAATCTGGTTTTTATAATTCTAGTAAGGAATTAGTATTTTATACTGATGGAGATGCACAGTATGATGTTAAGGAGATAAATAAATTATTGCCTTATATTGAAGATTATGATGTTGTGAATGGGTATAAGATTAAAAGACATGATCCGTTTTATAGGATTGTTTTGGGTAGGATATATCATCACTTTGTTAAATTGTTGTTTAATTTAAAAATAAAAGATGTAGATTGTGATTTTAGGTTGATTAAAAGGAAAGTTTTTGATGTGATTAAGTTAGAAGAGGATGGTGGGATAATTTGTGTTGAATTAGTTAAGAAGTTGAATAAGAATAAGTTTAGAATAAAAGAAGTTCCTGTTCATCATTATGCTAGAGATGGAGGAAGTCAGTTTTTTAAGTTGAGTAGGATATTAAGAGTTTTTAGAGATGTGGTTAAGTTGAGGTTTAAGTTGTGGTTTAAGTAATTATATACTAAAACTACTAAATCCTTATAAATTGGGTTAGAATTTCTTTGATAAATGAATGGCAAAAATATTTTGATTGTAGGTGGAGCTGGATTTATAGGTAGTAATTTGGCTAGTGAATTAAGTAAAGAAAATAATGTAACTGTTCTGGATAGTTTTTCAAATAGTACTGAAGAAAGTTTAAAAGATTTAGATGTAGAGATTAAAAATTTAGATATAGTTAAAGATAATTTAGATGAGGTTGTTAAAGAAAAAGATATTATATACCATTTAGCAAGTTATCCTGGGCATATTGAAAGTGTGGAAAATCCCTTAGAAGATTTAGATGTTACTGTTAAAGGGATTATTAATGTTTTGGAAGCATGTAAGAAAAATAATAGAAAAGCAAAAATAGTTTATACAGGAACAAGAGCACAATATGGAGAGATAGAATATTTACCTGTGGATGAGAAACATCCTTTGAATCCTGTTGATGGACAAGGAATAACTAAACATGCAGCTGAACAATATTTACAATTGTATAATAGATTTTATAATATAAGATTTGTTTCTTTGAGATTAACTAATGTTTATGGTATTAGTGTAAGTAAGAAAGATTCTGGTTTTTTACCTGTGTTTATTAAGAAAGCAATGGAAGATGGAATTTTGAATGTTTTTGGTGGAGGAAATAATCTAAGAGATTTTAATTATGTGGATGATGTTATAAAAGCATTGGTATTAGTTGGGGAGAAAGATGAAGCAAATAATGAAGTTTATAATTTAGGTGGGGAAGTAAAAAGTATTTTAGATATAGCTAAAAAAATAATTAGTGATGTTGGAAATGGTCAGTTAAGAATTGCTCCTTATCCTGATGGTATAGATAAAATTGAAGTTGGAGATTATAGGGCTGATGTTAGGAAAATTGAAAAATTAGGTTGGAAAGCGGAAGTTAGTTTTGATGAAGGGTTAGGTAGGATCATTGATTATTATAAAAATAAGTGAATATATTCTAAATATTGGAAATACATAAAAATAGACGTTGTTTTTTTATTAAAATGGTTGAATTTATTGATTTGAAGGGGGAATATGAAGGTATTAAGGATGAAGTAGATAGTAAAGTAAAAAAAGTTTTAAGTTCTGGAAGTTATATCTTAGGAGAAGAGGTTAAGGAGTTTGAAAAAGAATTTAGTGAATATTTAACTGTTAAAAATGGTGTTGGTGTAAGTTCAGGAACAGATGCTTTAATTTTAAGTTTAGCTGCTTTAGGTGTTAAGGAGAATGATGAAGTTATTACAGTTAGTAATACTGCTTTTCCTACTGTTGCTGCTATTTTTAGTTTGAAAGCAAAACCTGTTTTTGTGGATGTTGGAAATGATTATAACATTGATGTTAGTAAAATTGAAGAAAAGATAAGTGAAAAAACTAAAGTCATTTTACCAGTTCATTTGTATGGGAATAGTTGTGATATGGATAAGATAATGAAAATAGCCAAGGATAATAATTTGAAAGTTGTTGAGGATTGTTGTCAAGCTCATGGTGCTGAATATAAAAATAAAAAAGTTGGAAGTTTTGGAGATTTGGGATGTTTTAGTTTTTATCCTACGAAAAATTTAGGTTGTTATGGTGATGGAGGTTTTGTGAGTACTAATGATGATGAGTTAAATGAAAAAGTAAGAATGTTAAGAGAGTATGGGCAGAAAGAGAAAAATAAATTTGTAATGAAAGGTTATAATGCAAGACTAGATGAGTTGCAAGCTGGAATTTTAAGAGTTAAATTAAATCATTTAAGTGAATGGAATGAAAAAAGAAGAAAGAATAGTAAGATTTATAATGAAAATTTGAAAAATGTAGAATTGCCAATTGAGAATGGAAAATCAGTTTATCATTTGTATGTTGTAAGAAGTAAAGAAAGAGATAATTTAATGGAGAAATTAAAAGGAAAAGACATAAATACATTAATACACTATCCTATACCAATACATTTACAAGAAGTTTTTAAAGATAAAGAGAAATTAGAAAAAACAGAACAATTTAGTAAAGAAATATTAAGTTTACCAATGCATGCTTTTTTAGATGAAGAAGAAATTTTAGGGGTTTGTAAGGAAATATGAAAGGTTTAATTTTAGCTGGGGGAATGGGTACTAGGTTAAGACCATTGAGTCATACTGGTCCTAAGCAATTAGTTCCTGTTGGAAACAAACCAGTTTTATTCTATGGTATAGAAGCATTAAGAGATGCAGGAATAGAAGAAATTGGAATTATAGTTGGTTATACTGATGAAAGAATTCAATTTTTAAAAGATTCTTGTGGTGATGGTAGTGAGTTTGGTGTTAAAATTACATATATTAGACAAGATGCTCCAAGAGGTCTAGCACATGCAGTTGATATTGCAAAAGATTTTATGGATGGTGAAGATTTTGTTGTATATTTAGGAGATAATATTTTGAAAAGTGGTATTAAAGATTTTGTAGAAGATTTTAAAACTAATGGATCTGATATTTCTTTGTTATTGTCTAAACATAAAACTCCTGAGAAATTCGGAGTTGCTTTGTTTAATGAAGAAAATGAAATTACTTATGTAGAAGAAAAACCAGAAAAACCTAAAACAGATTATGTAATTACTGGGATTTATTTATTTAGAAATAATATTTTTGATGCTATAAAAAATGTAAAACCTGGGAAAAAAGGAGAATTACAATTAACAGATGCTATTAAGGAATTTGTTTTGAGTGAGGATAAGAAAGTAAAAGCTACTATTGTTGATGGTTGGTGGGATGATACAGGAAACGCTGAAGATATTTTAAGAGCTAATCATTTAGTTTTAATGGATTTAAAAGAAAATATAAAAGGTGAAGTTGAAGAAGATGTTAAGATTATTGGTGGTGTTGAAATTGGAGAGGGGAGTGTAATCAAGAAAGGAAGTAAAATAAAAGGTCCTGTTATTATTGGAAAGAATTGTGTTATTGAAGGTTATGTTGGTCCTTATACTTCTATTGGAGATAATTCAAAAATAAAAGGTGGAGAAATTGAGAGTTCTATTATTGTTGGTGAAGTAAATATTAATTTTAATGAAAAGATCGTTGATAGTTTAATTGGAAAAGATGTTGTTATAAATTCTTCTGAAAATAATTTACCAAAAGGGCATAGGTTTATTTTAGGTGAACATTCAGAAGTTAGAATATAGATGCTTTAATATGGAAAATTTTAAAAGAATTGGAGTATTATTAGTTAAAAATGAAGCTTTTGGTTACTGGGGGACTGGGATTTATTGGGAGTAATTTTATTAGATACATGTTTGATACTCATGATTGTGAAATTGTTAATTTAGATGCTGAAACTTATGCTGGGAATATAGACAATTTAAAAGATATAAATGGTGGAGATTATAAATTTGTTAAAGGAAATATTTGTGATGAAAAGTTAGTTAAAGATTTGATTAAAGATGAAAAACCTGAAGTTGTTGTGAATTTTGCTGCTGAAAGTCATAATGATAGAGCAGAAAAAGATCCTGGAATTTTTGTTAAGACTAATGTGTTAGGAACTCAAAATTTATTAGATGCTTGTAGGAAAAATAAAACTAGATT
Source organism: archaeon (assembly GCA_002688325.1). Lineage (GTDB taxonomy): Archaea > Nanobdellota > Nanobdellia > SCGC-AAA011-G17 > ARS1178 > ARS1178. The sequence continues at coordinate 18,881 of NZCS01000001.1, read as the reverse complement.
TCATCATATTAGTACTTGTGAAGTTTATGGTGATTTAGAATTAGATAGTAAAGATAAATTTAGTGAAGAAAGTAGATATAATCCTAAGACTCCTTATAATGCTTCTAAGGCAGGGAGTGATCATGTAGTTAGAGCTTATTTTCATACATTTAAATTACCAGTTACAATTTCAAATTGTGGAAATAACTATGGGCCTTATCAACATCCTGAGAAATTAATTCCTTTGTTTGTTACAAATATTTTAGAAGGAAAAAAAGTACCTTTGTTTAAGAGTAGTCAGAATAAAAGAGAATGGATTCATGTGTTAGATCATTGTAAGGCTGTAGATTTGATATTGCAGAAAGGAAAAATTGGAGAAACTTATAATATTGGAACTGGTGTTGAGAAAAGTGTTGAAGAGATAACTGATAAAATTTTAGAGATATTAGAGAAAAGTAGTGATATGAAAGAATATGTTCCAGATAGATTGCAACATGATAAAAGATATTTATTAGATAGTTCTAAGATAGAAGAATTAGGGTGGAAAGCAGAAGTAGAATTTAGTGACGGTATGGAAAAAACAGTTGAATGGTATAAAGAAAATGAAGATTGGTGGAAAAAGTTAAAGTAAATAAGGTGTTTGATGTTCTGTTTCTGGATGAATTGTGTTTAAAGCTTCAATGATTTTTGTTTCTATTGTTGGTTTGTTTTGTAAAGCATGTGAGACTAGATCTGGATGTGTGCCTAATAACTCTGAAGTTTCTTCTTCTGAAAATCCTGCATCTTGTGCTTCGTAAATTTGACTTGCTGTTCTGTTATCCAATCTTTGTCTACCTCTTCTTGCAATAGAATCTTGTTTTTTACGTTTCCCTATTTTTATAAATCTTTGTTGAATAACATAAGGAGGTAATCCTACAAAATGAGCTATATCTGGAATATTCATTTCTAAATCATAAGCTCTTTCAATTGCTTGTATTTGTTCTTTAGATGGTTTTGTTACTTTTTTATGATTTGGATGGTGCATTGGTTTTAAACCAACAAATCTTAAAATATTTCCGACTTGAACATAATGGATATCTATAATATCTTGTAGAGCTGCATATGAAAGAGGTGTTTCTTCTTCTTGAGCTTCAAAGTATGAAGAGAATAGTTTATATACTTTCTCAAATGAAATATTTTGTTTTGGACCTTTTCTAGTTATTTTTTTTCTTGAAAAATAATATTCAATAGCTTTTTCTAGTGCTGGATCTTTTTGTTCTTGGCATTTTTGTTTTGCAACTTCTACTAATGTTCTTAATAATTCTTTTCTAACTTCTTTTGTTCCTTGAGTAGTGCATAATTCTCTTATTCTTCTATATTCTTCGTGTTGACCTGTTCCCTTAATATATTGTCTTATTCTTTCTCTTGATAATTTTTTTTGTTTTCCATTTAAAGAACCAACTCTATATCCTATTTCTTGCATTGAATAACCTTTAGTAATTAATTCATCAATTTCTGGTCTTCTAGAACCATGATTATGCCTTTGAGGAAGTTTTATTCCATTTTTATAAGCATATTGCTTTACTGTTGCTTCTGCAAGACCTACTGCTTCTGCTAATTCTGATACATTCTCTGCAATTGGTGCTAGTTCTCTTATTTCTTGTATTCTTTGTTCTTGTGTTGAAATTCTTGGTAATTTTATTCCATTTTTACAAGCATAAATTCTTACTGTTGCTTCTGCAAGATCTACTGCTTCTGCTAATTCTGATACATTCTCTGCAATTGGTGCTAGTTCTCTTATTTCTTGTATTCTTTGTTCTTTTGGTAAGTGAACTCTTTTAGTGGAATAATGAAATTCAATTTGTTCTTTTGTTTCTGGAGAAATATCTAATTTAGATAAACTTTTACCATTATTTGCTGAAGATTCTAATAAAGTTTCATAACCTACTAAAACTTCGGTAGGGCAATCTAATAAAACTGCTGTTTCTTCATCATTAAATCCTTGTTGTCTACATTCAATTAGATCTATTATGAAATCATCTAATGCCATACATTTCTAGTGTAAAAAGTGTTTTTAAATGTTACTATTAAGTGATTAACTATTTTATTAAATAATACTCTAAATACAATATTTTTATAAATAAACAGTTAAATTCTTTAAATATGAAAACATTATTTGTTGTTGAAAGTCCTGTAAAAAAAGAGAATTACATAAATACGATGCCTCCTCTAGGTGTGTTGTATATGAGTTCTTATTTAACTAGTAAAGGTATTGAGAATGATGTTGTTGATTGTAATGTGGAAGAATTGAATAAAGATATTAATGATTATGATTTGGTTGCCTTAAGTGTAAATTGTGGGAATATAACAAATACTATTAGAACTGCAAGGAAAATAAAAAAAGAATTTAATAAAACTGTTATAGTTGGTGGAGCACAAGCAACTTCTAATCCTAAGTTTTTTTTGAAACAAGATTTTATTGATGGTGTAGTAAAAGGTGAAGGAGAGATAACTTTACATGAGTATATTACTAAAAAAGATGTTGTTGATGGTTTGTATTTGGAGAAAGATGGTAAAATATTTTATAAAAAAGATAGAGAATGGAATAGAGATTTAGACTCATTACCTTTTCCAGCTTTAGATAAAGTAGATTTGAAAAAATATAATGTTCCTATTAAGAAGAAAAAACCTGCTTCTACTTTGGTAACAAGTAGGGGTTGTCCTTATCAATGTATCTTTTGTTTTCATCCTAATGGTTATATTTGGAGAGCGAGAAGTGCAGAAAATGTTGTAGATGAAATAGAATGGCAAGTTAATAATTTTGGTGTTAAGGAAGTTTGTATACAAGATGATAATATAAGTTTAGATTTAGATAGGGCTAAAAAAATATTTGATTTAGTAAAAGAAAGAGATATAGATGTTTTATTTCAATTGTATAATGGAATTAGAGTTGATAGGTTGGATGAAGAGTTAATGAAGAAGATGAAAGATAATGGTTTATGGTTGATGAATATTTCTCCTGAAGTTGGTTATAATGAAGGTTTGAGAAAGATAAAGAAGAATTTTACTTTGGATACAGTTAGGAAATCAATGAAGATGAGTAAGGATTTTGATTTTTTTACATATTCTAATTATATGTTGGGTTTTCCTTGGGAAGGTAGAGAAGAGATGGAGAAAACAATTAACTTTGCAGTTGAATTAGATGCTGATATGAATCAGTTTGCTAGAGTGTTGCCATTTCCAAATACAGAGTTGTATGATATGGTTGGTTTGAAAGGAGATATAGAAGGAGATTCTGGTTTGTTTTTTTCTGATGAGAAATTTAATATTAGTAAGTTAAAAACAGAGGAAATAAATGAATATATTAAGAAAGCTTATAGAAAATGTTATTTTAAACCAAGAAAAATGTGGAAAATTTTGAAGAATTTAAGAAAAGAAGATATCTATGCTTTAGCTAAGTATTCTTTGTTAACGGAGAGTGTTTAAGATGAAAGTTATATTAATACATCCAGGAATGACTGCTGAAAAACAAGCTGGAAGTTTGAAAGGAGTTGCGAATATGATTTTGCCTTTAGGTATTGGAATAATTGCTGGAGTTTTAGAAAAAGAACATGAAGTTAAGATCATTGATTGTGTTCCTGAAGGTTTGGGTTTAGAAGAATTAAAAAAAAGAATTGATGAAGAAAAACCAGATTTAATTGGAATAACTGCAACGATATTAAGTTATGATGTTGCTTTGAAAACTGCTAAGTTATTAGATGATTATAAAATTGTTATTGGTGGTCCTCATTTTACTTCTATACCTGAAAAAATAATGAAAGAAGAATGTTTTGATTTTGGAATTGTTGGAGAAGGGGAAAAAATTATGTTAGAGTTGTGTAATGCTTTAAGAGATAAAAAAGATTTTGAAAATATTAAAGGACTAGTTTATAGAAAAAATGGAAATATAACTGTTAATGAAAGAAGAGAATTAATAAAAAATTTAGATGATTTGCCTTTTCCTGCTTTACATTTGTATCCTGATTTAAGTAAGTATACTCCTATGCCTGGAGGTTATAAAAAATTACCCTTTGCGCATATGATTACTTCAAGAGGGTGTCCTTTTCAATGTGTTTATTGTGATAGAAGTGTTTTTGGAAATAATTTTAGAGCTCAAAGTCCAGAAAGAGTTGTTAAGGAAATAGAATGGTTAATTGAAAAATATAGTGTTAAAGATATAAAATTTTATGATGATACCTTTACTATGGATATGGAGAGAGTTGAGAAGATATGTGATTTGATAATTGAGAAAGGAATTAAAATTAACTGGAGTTGTTCTACTAGGGTTGATAGGGTTAGTAAGGAATTATTAGTTAAAATGAAAAAATCTGGATGTTGGCAGATTGATTATGGTTTGGAATCTGGTGATCAGAGAATATTAAATATTATGAAGAAAGGAATTTTGTTAGAACAAAGTAGAAATGCTGCTAAGTGGACTAAAGAAGCTGGGATAAGATTAAGAGCTTTTATAATTTTAGGGATGCCTGGAGAGACTAATGAGAGTATTAGAAATACGATTGATTTTGTTAAAGAGTTGGGTGTTGATGTGGTTGCATTTTATGCTTTGATGGTTTATCCTGGAAATGAATTGTATAGTATGGTTAAGAAAGAAGGAAGATTGTTACATGAAGATTATTCACAATTTAGTTCTTTGATTGATACTGCAAAAACTAAATTACATTATGTTCCAAAAGGTATGACAGAAGATGAATTGAAAGAATGGATAAGGACAGCGTATAAAGAAGTTTATTTAAGTCCTAAGTATTTAGTTAGACAGTTGAAATTTATGAAATTAAGTGATGTAAAAAGGTATTGGGGAGCTTTTAAAACAATAGTTAAGATGTAATAAGAAGGTTTATATAGTATAAGTTTATTCTATAGTATAAGTTTATATCAAAAATGAAACAAGTATTACATTATCCAAGATTAGATACAGTACTTAATGTAGAGAGTGTTATTAAAAAGTCTAAAGAAGCTTTATCTAAGAATGGAATAGATAGGAAATTGAGTAAACAAATAATGAGGCCTACGTTAAATGTAATTCTTGAATACTTAGAAGAAAGTGGAAAAATTGCAATTCTAAAAGAAGGAATTATATGGATCTATAAAGAAGATGTAAGTAATAATTTAAAAGAAAAATTAAAGAAATCTGTAACTGTTATGTAAAATGAAAGAAGTTGTAATAAAATTTGATGAAGAAGCATTTAAGGAGTATGGAAAACTACAAGATGATGTTTTAGAAGGTAAAAAAGCAAAGAAAAAACCAACTTACGAACAATTACTTGATTCTATTAATAATGCTTTAAAGAATATAAAAATAAATTATAAATATGGTGATTTAATTCCTAGAAAATATATTTCTAAGAGTACTGTTAAAAAATATGGTACTGATAGAATTTTTAGAGTAGAACTAGTTGGTTATTGGAGATTGTTGTATACTATTATAGGAAATGAGATTGAGATTATTGCCTTAATTCTCGAATATATGAACCATGAAGATTACAATAAAGTTTTTGGGTATAAGAAGAAATGAACTTTCTTTGTAAAACATAAATCTTTTTATAATAGAGCAAAATAAAGAGTTAAAATGAGTTTGAAAAAACATTTGATAAATATTAGAATTTTTAAAGCATATAGATATTTAGATTTATTTAAAGAGGCCATATTATTTCCTTATGATTATTTTTTTAGAAAAGGTAAGAGTTTTTTGCCATTGAATATTGCTTTGTTTTTAACTTTAAGATGTAATGCTAAATGTAAGATGTGTAATTTACAAGATATTTTGAATAAAGATAATAGAGAACCTAAATTAGAAGAGATTGAAAATTTTGTAAAAACAGTTAGAAAAAGAAAACCAAGTTTTGTATTATTTGGTGGGGAACCTTTGTTGAGAAATGATTTTGTTGATATTGTTAAGATTATAAAAAAATATAAATTAAGTTGTGGGATATTTACAAATGGATTGTTATTAGATGAAGAAAGAATAAAAGAGATAGTTGAGAATAAATTAGATTATGTTGTTTTTTCCTTACAGGGAATAGGTAAGGTACATGATGAGGTTGTTAGTGTGGAAGGAGCTTATGAGAAATTAATAAAAAATTTAGAATTATTTTGTAAGTTAAAGAAAAAAACAAAAGTGATTATACATACTACAATAACTGAAGATAATGTTGATAATTTACAAGAGATAGTTGAGTTAGGAAGGAAATTAGATGTTGATTTGATAAGATTTGGACATCCTACGTTTTTTACTGAGAGTGATATTAAAAGACATGAACATTTTTGTAAGGTTGCATTTCCTGGTGAAGATGTAGCTGAGATGAGTTGGAGTTATGATCCTAGTAAGATGACAGAAATTTATTTTGATGAAATTAAGAAATTGAAAAAGAATAAGGATGTTGTATTTACTCCCGATTTGAGTGAAGAAGAAGTTAATGAATGGTATGGTGTTTGGAGAAATAGAAGAAAATGTAAATTTGTTTGGAGAGGTTTGTTTATTTTTCCAAATGGGGATGTTTATCCTTGTGAATCTATAAATTATAAAATGGGGAATATTTTTGAGAAAGATTTTAAAAAAATATGGAATAGTGAAAGATATGTAAATTTTAGGAATAAATTAAGAAAGGGTTTATTTCCTGCTTGTGCTAGATGTTGTAAGTTATAAAGTGTATAAACAAACGTGTTTTTTTGTTGTGATTTCTTTAAGATTACATTGTTTTAAATCATTGCAGTGTTGATCATATGTAATAACTGAAGTTGTATTTAAAGTTTTTAATCTAGTAATGAAATCATCACATTTTTCTTTGGGTAATGAAGTTTCTAGATATAATTCTGTTTCTGTTAAATAATCTATATATTCTTGTGATGTTACTTGCATTGACCATCCCGATGGTGTTGATAGGTTGTAGTAAATTGGAGTTAAGGAATGATATGACCATTTGTGTAATTTTGAAGGTGGTGGTCCTGCTAAGATATATTTCCCTTGTACTAATGGGAAAATAGATAATGTTTCTTTGTCTAAATCTGTATGTGGTGTAAAGTAAGGTGTATGAAAATGATTAATTGAAACTGATAAAATAGAAATTAAGAATAATGAAAGAATTGCTAGTGTTGTTATTTTTTTAGAGAATTTAGTTTTTAAGAATAAGAATAGTGAGAAGAAAATTAGTAAGTGTAAATAAGAATCTGGGAATGCGTATTTGAATAATGGAGTTAGATAGATTAGTCTTGTTATTATTAGTATAGAAGTTATTATTAGTGGTAGATAAAATAAGAATTCTTTTTTAGATTTGTTTTGTTTATAGTATAAGTAGAAAATAATTAAGAAGAATAAAGGTATTAAAGTTGATGCTATGTTTTGAGGTAAGTGCATTTTATCAAAAGTTATTAAATCAATAGTTCTTACTTCTGAAGCTCCCCATGTTGTGAAAAAAGAAGATAAATAAGGAAGTAACCAGAATGAAACTAGTAATAAAGCTAGAATAACTGATAAGATTATAATATATTTTTCTTTTTTTGGTTTGATCAAGAAAAAAGATAGTAAAGGTATGTGAAAAACTAATGCTATTGATTGGTGTGCTAGAATTAAGATAGCATATAATGGTATGAATAAGATAAAATATTTGTTTAAGGGTTTATCTTTGTAGTATAAGAATAAAGAAGATATCATAATTAAAATTAATAGAGCAAATAATTCTGGAACTCTTCCTAAACGTATGAAATTTCCTATTGCTATTGCATTTGCAAAGAAGAAAAGGAAAAAAGCGATTCTTTTTATTTTTGAAATTTGAGTTTTTATTCCTAGAACCCAGATTGTTATAAATCCCAATACATAGATTATAATTCTTGATATGTATGTTGCTAAGGAAACATTAGTTAGGTATGTTAAAGGTAGAGTGAAGTAATACCATGCTGGGGGTGTGAAGTTGAATAAAGTAAATCCATTATACCAATAAGGAACAAATCCATGATAACCTACTTTTGTTAAGAAAAATAGTAAAGTTATATATGAAACTAAATCGTTTGTCCAATCTAATGGAAATTGTGTAACTGATTGATATTGGTTGATTAATCTTATAATTAAGTAAACTGATAAGATTATGATAGGAAAGTAAAACCATTTGTCTTTTATCTTCATTTTAATAAGAAAATTTTGGATGGGTTTAAAAAGATTTATATATTTTGGATTATTTTATGAATTTATGAGTTTTAGTAAGATATGTAAAAATATAAAAGATTTGAAGATTCAAGGAGCTCAAAATGTTGCAATTGCTGGTTTGAAAGCTATTTCTTTGAAAAATGATAAGAAAAGTGTTAAGAAAGTTTTAGGATTAAGAGAAACTGAACCTTTGTTGAAAAATTCAATTAAGTTTGTTATGAAAGATTTTGATAGAAATTATAAAATTGCTATGGATCATTTGAAAAGTAGTAGGGAAAAAATAGCTGAAATTGGATATAAAAAATTTAAAGGTAAGAAAGTTTTTACACATTGTCATAGTTCTACTGTAGTTGAGATTTTAAAAAAAGCTAAAGTTAAAAGAGTATTTAATACTGAAACAAGACCTTTGTATCAGGGTAGGAAAACAGCTAAAGATTTGAAAGAAGCTAAAGTTGAACATTATGTGGATTCTGGTGGAAAAATAGCTTTAGGGAGATCAGATATTATGTTAATTGGTTGTGATGGATTATGTAAGAAGTATGTAGTTAATAAGATTGGAAGTAGTATGTTTGTTGATATTGCTAAGAATTTAAAGAAAAAAGTTTATGTTTGTGGTGATTCTTGGAAAATTTGTAATGAGATAAAAATAGAAGAAAGAGATGGTAGTGAGATTTGGAAAAATAATTTGAAAAATGTAACTGTTAAAAATATTGCATTTGATAAGATAGATAATGGGTTAGTTGATGGAATAATAAGTGAATTAGGTATTTATAATCCTAAAAAATTTATGATGGAAGTACGAAAAAAATATCCGGAAATCTTCTAGGAAAAAGAGGTGAGGTGGTCTTTTTAGGCCATCATTTTATTTTAGAATAGAAAGATTTGGTAAAAGTTATGTTAAGTTTGAAACTAGATCATTTATTTGTGTTGGTGAAGTAACTGGTTTGAAAATTAAAATAATAACTATTGAAAGGAGAAAAAAATGAAAAATTGTTCAGAATGTAAAGGAAAAATGATTGAAAAAGTTGGAAAAACTCCTGAAGGAGTTAATTATAATTTTTATAGATGCAATAATTGTGGTGAAGAAATAGTTAATATGAAGCAGTTACATAATGTTGCTGAAAAATATAGAATTATGAGAAAATATAATGTTAAATTAAGTAAATGGGGTTTAAGTTTAGGTATTAGGATTCCTAAGGAGTTAATTGACAAATATGAATTTAAAGATGAGGTTTCAATAATCCCTGAAAAAAAAGGTATTTTGGTGGTTCCTAATTGAGATATTTTGAGATGAACATTGTTGATAAAAGATAGATTGGATAGAAAAACTTATATATAAGTTTATATAGATATAATTGTATATAGGTGGTTGAAATGCAACAAGTTTTACATTATCCAAGATTAGATACTGTTTTGATGGTAGAGGATACTTTACAAAAAGCAAATTTAGCTATTTCTAAGAATGAATTATTAAGAAGATTGCCAAAACAAGTTATGAGACAAACATTGAATGTTATATTAGACTATTTAGAAGAAAAAGGGATGGTTATGGTTGGAGAAAAAGGAGTTTTATGGATATATAATGACAGTCCTAAAATGAAAAAGTTGTTGAAAGAGAGTGTGGATGCAAATTGAAGGAAATCAAAGTTAAATTTTCTCCTTTATTTAAAGAACAATTAGAAGATGATGTTAAAGGAAGTAAAATTCATAAATCACTTTTAACTGCTATTGAAAGAGAAAAAGATAATTTATTTGTTAATCCTCATAAAGATTATAATAAAAAGTTTGGATATAAGAAGAAATGAAAAAACTAATATTATTTGATTTGGATGGAACTTTGGTTAATTCTGATAGAACTCATTTGGTTGCTTTTAAGAAAGCTTTTGAGAAGAATGAATTAAAAATTGAGGATAAGAAGGTTTTGGATTTATTTGGTATGTTAAGAAGAAAGATTGTTAAGAAATTGTTTAGGTTGAATGATAAGAAGGTTTTGGAAGTTGTTAAAGATCAAGATGATTTTGTAGTTAAAGAAACTAATAAGTATAGTAAGGTTTTGAAGGGTGTTAAAAAAAGTTTGAAAGTTTTAAAGAAAAAATATAAGTTAGGTATTGTTAGTAATAGTAGTAAAAGAGAGATAAATTCTTTGTTAAAAGGGAGTGGTTTAGATAAAAAATTGTTTAGTGTTATTGTTGGTAGTGATGGTTTGAGGGGAAAACCTTATGCAGATGGAATTAGAAAAGCTGAGAAGATTTTAAAGAGAAAGTGTGAATGGTTTATTGGTGATACTAGTTATGATGTTGTTGCAGGTAAAAGAGGTAAGTGTAAAACTATTGGTGTTTTAAGTGGGAACCATAGTAAGAAGCAGTTAGAAAAAGTTAAACCTGATTTTATTGTTAAAGATGTTAGTAAATTAGTTAGAATTCTTTGAGTAGAAAGATTTATAGGATTTTTAAAATCATTTTAAAAGTATTTTATTTACTTCTTCTTCAGAAACAAGATCTCCTTTCTTGATAGATAAGGTTATTAAATTATCAATTAATTCAATCTCTTTATCTGTAAATGTTTCATCAAATTCTTCTGATAATATTAAATTTTGTTGTTTCATTGTATTTTTAAAAATTTGTAAATAGTTAAATGTTTGGTTTTAGATTTCTTTGAATAGAAAGGTTTATATATAAGTTAGTATAATATAGTATAAGAATGTATAATTTATTATTTGATTCGGATGCTTTGATAAAATTAACACATTCAGAAGCTTTAATCAAAGTATGTGTATCATTTAGGTGTATTATTACAGATGATGTTAAAAGAGAAGTTGTAGATGAAGGGAAAAAAAGATTTTATCCGGATGCAGAAATTATTGAAAAGTTGATTGAGGATAACTTATTGAAAATAAAAAATCCAAAAAAGAAAGTTGAAATAAAAAAGAATTTGGGTAGTGGAGAATTATCAATTTTAAGTTTAAACAAAGAGATCAAAAATCATTTAATTATTAGTGATGACAAAGAATTTATTAAAGAATTAGAAAAAGAAGATATAGATTTTTTAATTCCTGGTGATTTGATTATATTATTAAAAAAAATGAGGAAAATAAACCAAAAAGAAGCTAAAAACTACATAGAAAAAATGAAAGTATTTATTAGAGAAGAAGATTATAAAAAATTTAAAAAAGAATTGGAGGGAAAATAAAATGGTAGTTGTATATCCTTTAAAATTGGAAGATGAAATAATGCCTGTAATAGAATTAAAAAGTAAAGAAGAACATACTAATAAATCAATAGTTTTGAAACAGTTAATCTATAAAAGTCTTAGTGATTATGTTGTTAAATTGTGTGGGAGAGGAAGATTATCAGTTGGGAAAGCAGCTGAAATTTTGAATGTTAGTATATATGATATACATGATATAGCAAGAACTAAAGGAATCAAATTAACTGCTTCAGAAGAACAAGTGCAAAAAAGTGCAAAAACAGTTAAAAAAATACTTAAACAATCTAAAGAAGAGATTAAAAAAGGTGTTAATATTATTAAAAAACAAAGATGATATTTTAACTGAAATAGAATTGAAAGATAAAATTGTTATAGTTTCTAAAGAATCAATATTTGGGTGATTTTGTTAAACGAAAAGTTTATAAGTGAGTAGTACTAAATTAGAATATTAATGTGTTATAAAAGGTTTTAAAATATCTTTTTTAATACTAAAATAGTACTATGGTGAAAATACAAGGTAGTGATAAGCAGTTAAGAGTAACTATTCCTAAAGATATTTCTATTTTGAAAGATTGGAAGAAAGGTTCAGAATTGTTTTTTATCATAGATGAAAATAAAAATGTTAAGTTGAAAGATATGGAAGAGATGGAAAAATAAAAAAGATGTTGATGGAAAAAAGAGATAGGAATAGAATTTTTAGTAAAAAAGAAGAGGTAGAAAGAAGTAGTTTTTTTAGAAATATTGGAAAACAAAAAATTGGTTTAGTTTTAGTTATGTTGTTAGTAGTTATAATTGTTAGTGGAGTTAGTGATGTAAATGAAAGTAGTGAAATTACAGAAGGAAAAATAGTTGTTGAGTGGATTGAAGAAGTTGTTGAGAATGAAAGTAATTCTAATGTTGAGGATTTAGATTTGATCAAAGAAGAAATTATAGGGGATGTTATTGAAGAAGAGAATCTTTTAGAAAAAGATTCACCAAAAATAGAAGAAGAGAATCTTTTAGAAAAAGATTCACCAAAAATAGAAGAGGAGGTTGTTGATGATTTAGTTGAAGAAAATGAAAAAGATAATAGTTTAACTGAAGAAGAAGTAGAAGAAATTGTTGAAAGTGAGATGGAAGGAATTACTGGAAATGTTATTAATGAAGATATTATTGAACAACCTTTAGAAGAAATAATTGAAGATGTTGTTGAAGAAAAGGAAATTGAGATTATTGAAGAAGTAATTGAAAATGAGATAACTGATGAAGATGTTATAGAAGAAATAAAAGAACCTACAAAAGTAATGAAGAAAAAAGATTTTGGTGTTCTTGAGTCTGATGGTATTATAAGGGAAGATGGTAATGCATTTACACCTTCAGAGTATTTTAAATTAATAAATAAAAATTATATTGTTAATGAGATGGATATTAAATTTAAGAGAATAGGAAATAATAAATATAAAATATATTATGATTTTGTTGATGAAGATTTTAAAAAATGTAAGAAAAATGAGAATGATTGTAATCTTGCTTATGATAAGTTAAAAGATAAGAAAAAGAATAAAGGGCAGTTTAAAAAAGATATGAAGGATCTGAGTGAAAATGGCTTGGTTGGTTCTGGTAAATTTAATATTAATAAATATGATAATGGTACTTTGGATTTAGAAATAGGGGATGGTGTGAAGAGTGATAAGTTAAATTTGGGTTTTGAGAATTCAGAATTTGAGTTTGGTGATAGTGAGGTTATTTTAGGAGTTTTACCAGAAGTAATTGTTAATAATCCAGGAAACAGGATATTTAAGCAACCTTTTCAAATAATCAATAATAAAAACTATGAACAAGAATTAAATTTGAGTAAGTTAAATAGTGAATTTCCTAATGGTGTTAGTTTATTGAGGGTTGTTTATGATGAAGCGTATTCAGATAATATTAATGTTAGTCAGTATGATGAGAATGGTAGTGAAAATGGTAGTTATTGGGAGTTAAGGAATGGGATAAGATATGATAAAGATGTGCCTTTGAATTATACTTTAAAGGTTGATGAAGTTTTAAATTTGAGTATTCATTTTATTGTGGATAAGAAATGGGCTAATAAAGATGTGGTTTGGAATCAGACTTTTGAATTAAATGATAATATTTATAATTTGTATTATCCTATTGCAAGTTTTAATAGTACTGGTTTTGGAAATGGAACTTTTGAGAATACAGAGGTTAATAGTAGTAATTATTTAACATTGGTTAAAGGTTTGGTTGTAGATAATAGTAGTAGTGGATTAGTTGCTTTATATAGATTTGATAATTCAAGTAATGAAAATTCAACTTTCTTTTATGATTCTGCGGATAGACATAGAAACAATGGAACTTGTGATTTAGCAAGTAGTGATTGTCCTGATTATGGAAGTGGTAAGTTTGGAACTGGGATGGTTTTTGATGGTGTGGATGATTTTGTGGATGTTATAGATAAAGATATTTTAAGTTTTGTAAATGGTAGTGGTGATGCTTCATTTAGTATTTCTACATGGTTTTATGATATTCAAGATGCAGATGGAACATTTGTTGCAAAGGCTACTGCGGCTGGAACTGGAGAATATTATTTTTTAGAAGATAATCAAAATTTAGTTTTAAGATTAGTTGATGATTCAGCTGGTGCTTGGATGGGAGTAAGAACCGATAGTGCTTATTCGTTGAATACATGGAATTATATCGTAGGAACTTATGATGGTTCTGCTAATACAGTTGGTATGAAGATATATTTAAATGGTGTTGAACAAAGTGTATCAAATAGCAGTAGTGGAAGTTATACTGGTATGGAAAATAAAAGTACTGAGTTATATGTGGGAAAACGTGGTTCTGCTACTAATCTTTTTTGGAATGGAACAATAGACGAAGTAGCAATCTACAATAAAACTTTAACTGCTTCAGAAATAAGAAATTTATATCAGAATTTTACAAGACAAGGAAATTATTCAAGTACAATAATTAACTCTACTCAAGAAACAACAAATTGGACAAATATTAGTTGGAGTGATAGTTGGTTATGGAATAGTTCAGACCCAGAAATAAATAGTAGTGATTTGGGTTTACTTGCTCTATATCATTTTAATAATGATGTAATTGATTATGCAACTGGAAAGAATAATCTAACTATAACTGGTGCGAATTGTAATAGCAATGGGAGATTTGATAAGGGATGTTTTTTTGATGGAATAAATGATAGACTTTCCCATTCAACTCTTTTAGATACTGTGCCGAGTGCTATGACTTTTTCTGCATGGATACATCATGATGGTTTACCTCAAGGGAATGTTTTTTCTAAAAGTAATGTTAATAGTGAAGATAGAATAAGATTGGTTGCTTTAACAAGTGGTAAATTATTGGTATTTGGAGAAGCAAATAATGAAGGAAACTTTCCATTAATTATTAGCACAACAAATGTAACTGGTTCTTGGCATCATGCAGCATTTACTTGGGATAGTGTAAATGGAATAAATTTATATGTAGATGGTGTTTTAGAAGATAATAATGCAACATTAACCACATTGATGAGAAATGGAACTCATAGTGATTTTTTTGTTGGGATGGAATATGGAGTTAAAGAATTTTGGAATGGAACAATAGATGAAGTTGGATTATGGAACAGAACATTAAGTGTTAATGAAATTCAACAATTATACAGAGATGGAGTAGGAAGAATAAGAGCACAATTTAGAAGTTGTGATGATGCAGTTTGTGATGGAGAAACTTTTACAGGACCAGATGGAACAGCAGATACATTTTATACAAATAACTTTTCAAGTATAAGAGGAGGAGAAACATTACAATATGGACAGTTTAAGTTATTTTATAACCTAACCTATTTAGATGTTTTCTCAAATAAAACACCATTTATACAAAATGCTTTTGTAAGTTATGGAGATAGTATAGATTTAAATTTAATTAATCCTGTTTCATCTTTTAATACAAGTGGGATTACAGCAATTAACTTTACTTATAATGTAAGTGTTTCTGGAACAGCAGATAATTGTAGTTTTTTCTTAACAGATTTAGATAGTAATACTTTAAAATTAAATCAAACAGATACAGTAATAGAGGAAAATGCAAATCAAACTTTTAATGTAACTGGATTAAAAGAAGGTAATTATAGTTGGTTGATTAATTGTGTAGAAAATCAAGGTTTTACTTCAAATTCTTCAAGAACACTTTTCAGTATTGATAATCAAATACCTAATGTTAGTATAGGAAAACCTGTGAATTGGTTTAATTCAAGTTCAGTTACAATTGAGATGAATATTAGTGTTAGTGATAGGAATGTAAAGAATGTTACTGTGAGAGGTAATTGGAGTGGAGAGGTTAGTAATACTTCAAGTGGATTAGTTGGATTGTGGCATTTGAATAATAATTCAGCAGTTGGAGAAAATTCAACTTTTTTCTATGATGAAGCTGATAGGCATAGAAATAATGGAACTTGTGATTTAAGTGCAAGTGATTGTCCTTTGTTTAATACAAGTGGAAAGTTTAGTGGAGGTTATACTTTTGATGGGGTTGATGATTATGTTAATGTTGGAGATGACAATAGTTTAGATTTGACTATGGCTAACACTATCCAAGCATGGGTTAATATTCCAAGTGATATTAATCTTAATACAGAATATGGTTTATTTATAGCTAAAAGAGGTGCTTCTGGTGCAAATTATCAAGCATATATAACTGGAACTGAAATGAGATATTATAATGGTGCAACAGTAATAACTTCTACAGTAAATGTTCCTAAAAATAGTTGGCAACATGTTGCTTTTGTTCATAATTCAAGTGATATATTATTTTATTTAAATGGTGTTATGGAAGAGTCGCAGAATTTAGTATTAGGTTCTGCTGTAAATGGTAATTTATCTATTGGATGGGATGCTGGTTCTGCTTATTCAAAAGGTAGTGTTGATGAAGTTGCAATTTGGAATAGAACACTAAATGCAGATGAAATTTATACTTTGTATGCAAGCAAAGTTATTCATTACAATACAAGTAAGATTAGTGATGATTATAATGTAACTGTTGATGTTGGAGATGGAGATAATATTTATAGTTGGAATGTTACTGTTTGTGATTTTGCAAGTAATTGTAATACTAGTGTTTGGAATTTTACGGTGGATACTTTAGTTCCTAATGTTAGTATAGGAAGATTAGATAATGGAACTTATTTGAAAACTAGAAATACAGAGTTTAATTTTTCAGTTGCAGATAGAAATGTTAAAAATGTAACTTTTTATGGAAATTTTAGTAATGAAGTAGATAATGAAAGTAGTGGATTGGTTGCTTATTGGAAGTTTAATAATGGAAGTAATAGTAATAAAACCCATGTTTATGATTGGGCTGATAGACATAGGAATAATGGAAGTTTGGATAGTAAATGGGTTAGTGGTAATATAAGTAATGGTTTGAGTTTTGATGGAAGTGATGATTATGTTGATGTTGGAGATAAAACTGTTTTTGAATTTACTGGTGATTTTTCTGTTTCAGCTTGGGTGAAATCAACTAATTTTTTAACTTATGGGAGAATACTTGAAAAATCAAGCACTTCACCATATTGGTATAATGATGGTGGAACAGGATATGCTTTTGATGTTGAAGCGGGAATTGTTAAAATAGGTATAAATGATGGAACAGGAGATGATGTTATTGTATCTGCAGATACAAATATTTCTGATGGTAATTGGCATCATATTGTTGGTGTTTGGGATAGGGATGGGAATGGTTTAGTATATATTGATGGTTTATTAAATGGTTCTGGAGATATTTCAGGAGAATCTGGTGCTTTATCTAATAATGGGAATTTAAGAATAGGAAAAAGTCAAGTTGGAAATGCTAATGATTTTTTAAACGGTTCAATAGATGAAGTAATGATATTTAATAGAAGTTTAAGTTCAACAGAAATTTTAGATTTGTGGAAAAATCAGACAAATGGTAGTAGAACTTTAGATACAGATAGTAGTTTGGTTAGTTATTGGAAATTGGATGAGGATAAGAGGAATAAGGCAAGTGATAGTAAAGGTAGTAATGATGGAACTTTGATAGGGTATGTAAGTCCAGATTATGAAACAGGTAAGTTTTTGAGTGGGATGAGTTTTGATGGGATTGATGATTTTGTGAATGTGAGTGATGATAATAGTTTGGATATACTTGGAAATATAACTATTAGTTCATGGGTCAAATTAGCTAATGAAAATGATGAAATGACTTTTGTAAATAAATGGTCTGCTCTTGGTAATGCAGGATATATTTTTAGTATTGGTGATTCAGGTTGTGGAAATAATCAATTATCCTTTTTAGATGGTGGTCCCTCTTGGATTTGTAGTAATACTGCGACAATTCAAGATAATACTTGGCATTTTGTTGTTGTTGCAGTTAATGATAGTAATACTACTTATTATTTTGATGGTACTGAATTAGGTGTTTCTGGTTCAAGTGATTCTGCTCTTAATGGTACAAATACTCGTTCTTTAGAAATTGGTTATAGGTCAGCAACAGCTAATTTAGTAAATGGAACAATAGATGATTTAGCAATTTACAATAAAACTTTAACTGCTGATGAAATATTTTTGTTATATAAAACAAGTAGATATTATAATACTTCAGGTGTAAGTGATGATTATAATGTGACTTTTGATACTTTTGTAGATGGGAAACATAAATGGAATGTGAGTGTTTGTGATTTTGCAGGAAATTGTAATAGTACTGGTTATAGGTATTTTGTTAGTGATACAGTTTTACCAAGTTTAAGTTGGGTTAGTCCTACACCTAATAATAATAGTTTTGTTGATATAGATTCAGTTTATTTGAATACTAGTGTTAGTGATAATAGTAATACTAGTGCTTGGTTTGATTGGAATAATAGTTTAGTTGCTTATTATAGTTTTGATGAGTATAATAGTAGTGGAGTATATGATAATAGTAGTTATAGTAATTTTGGAGTAATAGGTGGTACAACTGATTGTTCTATCTTTGGAAAATATGGAAAAGGTTGTAAGTTTAGTGCAACTGGAGATGAAATTGCAATAGAAAATAATTTTACAGATTTAGTAGAATTTACAATATCTACATGGGTTAAACCTGCAGGAAAACATCCGAATCTTGGAGGGATTATTAATTCAGGAGATTGGAGAACTGTAAATCATTGGTTGTTGACTTTGACACAGACTAATGAGGGGATAGGATTTAGAACTAATAGTACTGGTGGTGTTCAAACAATTTCATATACTTTTAATATAGGACAATGGTATAATGTGGTTGCTATGAGAAATTCATCTGCAACAGTTAATTTTTATGTTAATGGTATATCTATAGGTAATAAAACAAAAAATGCTGTTGCTGGAAATTTAGTATCAGATGATTTAACTACAAAAATTGGAACTGCTGAATATTTTAATGGATATTGGTTCAACGGAACAATAGACGAAGTAAAAATATGGGATAGAGCTTTAACTGCTGATGAAATAAATGCAAGTTATAATAATAATTTGTATAGGTTGTTTAATAATTTTTCAAG